>JAQUFE010000065.1 GCA_028684815.1 Sulfurimonas sp. | reverse complement strand
GAGTTACTTATGAAGAGTATTACGCTAGTAAAAAATAGGAGAGAGTTATGAGGATATCTAGGATTAAAATTTTTGCATCTGCTTTAGTGCTTGCGTTAGCATTTAGTGCTTGTAGTGATAGTTCAGACAAAAAAGAGGTTAAAAAAGAGGCAGCTTCAAGCGAAGCACCTAAAATAGAGGTTGTTCAAAACACAGATGCTCTTGCAGAGAAAGTTGCACAAAAAGATAATGATAAGTCTCAAAGTAAATCTTTTTACTATGACTATAACATTAATAGCGAATATGATCCAAACTCGACGCCTGCTAATGAAGATGCTTCAGTTAGAAGAAAACCAAGATCTAATTTAGAAGCAAACATGCATATAAGAAGCCCATATGAGAAAGTAGAGATATCTATGATGGTAAAAAAACTCTCTAAAGAGTTTATAGTAAAGTGTTCAGCTTGTCATGACAACTATGCAAATGGGATCATCGGGCCATCACTTTTAGGAAAAGATAGTGATTATATTTACGACAAAATTTCAGCTTTTAAAACTGGGAAAAAGTCAAATCCACTAATGAATGATCTTGTTAAGATGATGAGTGATGAAGATATTAAGAGATTAGCTCAAGAGATATTTGAGTTTAACAAAGAGATTACAAAAATGAGGAACAAATAGTGAAAAATATAGTGGTAGGTGTTTTAACACTTTTTATAGTAGGTTTAATGGTTTTTGTTGCGATGGATGATGCAGTTTTTCATGGCGGGCATCAAGCAAAGGTAATTGAAGATTTCGGCGATGGTAGCAACCAAAAAGTTGCAGCAATAGCACAAGTTGAAGAAAAATCTGATAGAGAAAAAGAAGATGAAGAACTAAAAGCACTAAGAGACAAGGCTGGAAATGCTGGAGCATTTAAAGTTAGTAATGAGTACAAAAGTAAGTGTGCATCTTGTCACGGTGTAAATGGCTCTGGTTTTCAAAATGGTAAAGCTATGATGGGACCAGCACTATTTGGACAGAGCGAAGAAGAGATTTACACAAGTTTAGTTGACTTTAAAGCTGGTAGAAAAGAGAACATGGTTATGAAAGGTTTGTTAATGCACCTTGAAGATGAAGATTTAAGAAGATTTGCAAAAGAGATTGGAGAGTTTCCAGCGAGAGCAAAAGAAGAGCAAAACTAAAAATATCTAGTATGAAATGGAGTATTTAAATGGATAAATATAACAACAGAGAAACCATCAAAAAATCAAGTTTTTTCTCTACATTTTTTGATACAACAAGAGATGGGAAAAGAATTTTTAGTTACAGAATGAAGAGATGGGTAGTTGTTATTGCTGTGCATCTCCTTTTCTTCTTGTCATTTTTTATTGACTTACAGATGCTTGAAGGTACATTAAACGGCTCAAGATTTTTGGGCTTTCATATGATAGATCTATTTACTACTATTCAGCTTTTTTTAGCTACGCATGAGTTACCTATAAATGTGATTATTGGTATCACAACTATCGTCTTAGTCTATCTTCTACTTGGTGGTAGAAGTTACTGTGCATGGGTATGTCCTTATGGCATAATTAGTGAAATTGGTGAGAAATGGCATAACACACTAGTTAGCAAAAAAATTATCAAAGAGAGAAAGTTTGATCATAGAGTTAGACATGTCTTTTGGGCTATGTTTTTAATCCTATCTTTTACAAGCGGATATCTTGTATTTGAGACATTTAATGTCGTTGGCATCTTAAGTAGAATGATAGTTTATGGTTGGTCACTAGCATTTTTCTGGGTAGTGGTTGTTTTTGCTATAGAAGTTTTTTACTCACGCCGTGCTTGGTGTACTTACATCTGCCCAATAGGTACTACTTATGGTTATATAGGTAAAATCTCTGCTCTTAGAGTTGAGTGGAATGATAACTGTGACCACTGTATGGTTTGTAGTGATGTATGTTTTGAAAATCAAGTTTTAGAGATTACAAAAGCTAAATATGATAAGCAAAGAGAAGAAAAAGGTATCACAAGAGAGTATATAACTGGTGCAGATTGTACGCTTTGTGGTAGATGCATCGATGTATGTCATGCAGACGCTTTAAAGTTTGACTTTAGACTAAAGAATTTGGTGTAAATCATGATAAAAATAGAAAACCTAACAAAAAAATTCGGCTCTCATATCTCTTTAGATAATGTGAGCTGTGAGTTTAAGAAAAATGAATCTATCGCCCTTATGGGTGCAAATGGAGCTGGTAAGACTACACTTATCCGCTCTATTTTGGGATACTACCACGCTGATGCTGGAAGTGTCTCTATAAACGGACTTGATCCTATAAAACAGAGAGTTGAAGTTTTAAAGGAGATAAGTTTTGTTCCACAACTCCCTCCTCCTATTAAACTAAATATTGAAGAACTTATACAGTATATATGCATAAGTGCAGATGTAGAAAAAGATAAAATTATACACTATGCAAACGAGATGAAGCTTGATGTGGCTCTAAATATGAAAAAGTCCTTTTTTAAGCTTAGTGGTGGAATGAAGCAGAAGTTGCTTATCGCTATATCTTTGGCAAAAAAGAGTGATATTATCATCTACGATGAACCTACTGCAAACTTAGACCCTAAAGCTAGGGATGACTTTTATAGGCTATTAAAACAAAATGAAGATGAGAAAGTTCTTCTTTTTGTAACACATAGACTAGAAGAGGTACAAGATCTTGTTAATCGTCAGATCTATATGGATCTTGGAAAAGTGGTTTCGGATGAAAAGTTTTAATCTTATCCTTATTCTTGCTCTTAGCTTTTTTAGCGCTTGTAACTCTACTCAAAGTTCAGGTGCAAAAGAGCCAAAGAGTAAAAGTAGAGTATGCCCAAAGTGTCATATGGAACTAGATAAGAGTAATACGCATAGCGCATCTCTTGCAAAAAATGATACCATATACTACTTTGATGATATAGGTTGTCTTGTCTTATGGAGCAATGAGAACGGACTAGATGCAAAAGATGCAAAGGTTTTTACAAAAGATTCAGCTCGTTATGTAGATGCACCAGATGCACACTACAAGATAGGAGAAAAAACTCCTATGTCTTATGGATTTGTTGCCTTTGAAAACAGCTTAGATGAGACAATAGACTTTGATGAAGTTAGCATCAAAATATTAAGAGGTGAGCATATGGCAAATCCAAAAATTAGAAAACAGATACTAGGATACTAATGAAAAATTTATATTTAATCGCATATTTGGACCTAAAAGAGTCCATAAGAGCTAAATGGTTTGTAGTTTACTCTCTTGTTTTTGGAGGGTTGATTGCCCTATTTTTTATAGCGGGAGTTACAGAGTCCCAAGTTATGGGTTTTAGTGGTCTTAGCAGACTTCTTCTTATGTATATACAGATAACAATAGTTATTTTGCCTATCTTTATTCTCATAACTACTGTTAGATCTATCTCTGGAGATAGAGATAACCACATATTAGAGTATATGCTATCTTTTCCTATATCTTTAAAGCAGTATTATTGGGGCAAGATAATTGGTCGTTTCATCACTGTATATCTACCTGTTTTGTTTGCTATGGTTATTGCAATTATATATGGAGCATTTAAGGGTGCGGATATTCCTTGGAGTATCTTCTTTTTATATACAGGTCTTCTTTTTGCTATGAGTAGCGCATTCTTAGGTATAGCATTTTTTATATCTTCATTTGTAAAATCTAGTGAAGTAGCACTTGGAATCGCCTTTTTTATCTGGATATTTCTATTAGCTTTTATAGATATAGCACTTATTTCACTTATGATGCAAAACAGGTTTAATGAAGAGCTTATCATCTTTATAGCTATGATAAATCCTATGGAGATATTCCGCGTGGCTGCTATCTCGCTTTTTGATCCTGAACTTACTGTTATGGGACCTGTTGCGTTTTATATACTTGACTCTATGAGCCAAGGTGTTTTTGTTTTACTATCCATTGCTTATCCTCTCTCTATTGGGTTGTTATTTGCATTTTTGGGTTATAAGATATTTGAGAAAAAAGATTTAGTTTAAAAACAGGAGGTTATAGTGGTTAAAATATTTCTAGCAGTAGTATTAGCATCAAGCGTATTATTCTCTTATGAGATGGACTATACAAAAGATACTGAGGGATTAGTAAAAGGGATGAAAGTTCATGAAGGTCCTAATTGGGTCGCTAAGATAGAATTGACGAATGGAAAAAAAGTATTTTTTGTAAGCCCTAAAGCGATGATGGAGTTTTATTATCACCCTGGCAAGTGGTATGACGTGGGTGTAAAGAGTGAAGATGATATGAAAGATATCATAGTAACAGACTTTACAACTCTTAAACCAATCAATGCTAGAGGTGCTTTTTATGTTTATGGCTCAAATATGGTCTCACCAGCTGGAGATGATTTACCAGCTTTTGCAACATACGAATCAGCACAAAGTTATAGTAAAGAGCATAATGGAAAGCGAATTTTAAACTTTAAAGAGATTCCAGAAGCTCTTATAAAACTTTTAAATGGAAGGATATAAAATGACTAAGCAAGCTCCAAGAGATGAAGCGATTGAACTAGATCCAAAGAGATATATCGTTAGTGAGACAGATGCAAAAGGAAATATCACATACTGTAATGAGTACTTTAGAGAGGTCTCAGGTTATACAGAAGATGAACTTATAGGTGCGCCTCACAACATTGTTCGCCACCCTGATATGCCAAAAGTGGTTTTTAAACTTCTATGGGAGACAATATCTAAGGGTAAAAATATTAACGCAATAATAAAAAACCTCGCAAAAGATGGAAGATATTACTGGATTTTTACAGAATTTGAGATAAGAAAAAACACAGATACTGGTGAAATTATAGGCTACCACGCTTCAAGAAAAACAATCTCAAAATTTGTTATAGAGATTATAGCTGAGCTTTATGCAAAGCTTTTAGAGATAGAAAAAACACAAGGTGTTAGTGCATCTGAGGAGTATCTTGTAAAGTTTCTAAAAGAAAAAGGTGATGATGTTGAGTTTGCCAATATTATGGAAGAGATCCATAAGTTCTACTAGGAGTTTTAAAAATAGATGAAAAAAATTTCATTCCTTTTACTTTTCATCTATGCTCTTAACGCAAATGTGCTTCAAGAAGCGATAGATAAGGCTCCATCAGGCTCAACACTTAAACTCTATAGTGGCGTTTATAGTGGTAGCATTACGATTAATAAACCTCTAAATATCATCGGCGTTGAAGCTGGCGTTATCATAGATGGCGGTGGTGTCGGAAATGTTGTAAATATCAAAAGTTCAAATGTAACTCTTAACAATCTCACCATACAAAATAGTGGCCCTCTTATGTACTCGCTTGATAGTGGCATCATGATAGAAAAAGCTAAAAATATCAATATTATAAACTGCAAAATTTTAGACTCTTTATATGGACTTAACATCTATATGATGCAAGATTCTACAATTAAAGAAAATTTTATAAGCTCAAAAGATTATGATATAGGGCTAAGAGGAGATGCGCTAAAGATATGGCACTCTCACAACAATCTTATCTCTCATAATACCATCACAAAAACGAGAGATATTACTCTTAATCAATCCCATAACAACATTTTTACAAATAATAATATAACAAACTCAAGATTTGCACTTAATGTGGCTCATAGCAACAACACCCTAATAGAGCAAAATAGCTTTCGTTATAACTCTGTATCTTTAATGATGATGATGAGTGAAGATTCCAAAATCAGAAACAACTCCATTCTAAGCTCAAATGGTGCTGCTGGCATTGGAATTATACTTCAAGGTGGCTCAACTGTTTTTGACTCTAATACTCTTAGATACAACGCTAAAGCTATCTATATAGACTCAAATCCAAATGAACAAGAGATAAAGAGGTTTATCACAAACAATGACATCTCTTATAACAAAGAAGCTATGGGTTTTCATATGACCATCAGACAAAACAAAATTGCTAACAACATTTTTGAGGGAAATATAGATGACATAGTAAAAGGTACAGCTGGATATAAAACTATGCTAAACGAAGTGGAGTATAACTACTGGGATAGATATGCAGGTTTTGATAAAAATAGAGATAATATAGGGGACAAATCATTTTTAATCTATCAATATGCAGATAGACTTTGGCACTACAACAATAAAGTAAAGTTTTTTTATGGCTCGCCCATCATGAGTATGTTGAACTTTTTAGCTCAAGTAGCACCTTTTATAGAACCAACTCTACTTTTAGAAGACTCTAAGCCTCTCGTTGAGAAGCTTAAAGATTAGAGTTGATTTAAATGAGCTAAAAACTCATCAGGCCCAATAAAACCAATAATGGTTTTGGAGTCAATTACCTTAGATGAAGCAT
Source organism: Sulfurimonas sp. (assembly GCA_028684815.1). Classification (GTDB taxonomy): domain Bacteria; phylum Campylobacterota; class Campylobacteria; order Campylobacterales; family Sulfurimonadaceae; genus Sulfurimonas. The sequence continues at coordinate 1,087 of JAQUFE010000065.1, read as the reverse complement.
CAAAGAAGATAAGAGCTGGAGGTCCAAAGACTCCATACTTTTTACTCATTGCTTTTTGTTCTTTAGAATTTTCTGTAATATCTGCTTTTATAAAAACAAACTCACTAAGCTTTGCCTGTACCCTGGCATCTGCAAAAGTAACAGCATCTAACTCTTTACAAGATGTACACCACGAAGCATAAAAATCAAGCATAATTTTTTTGCCTTTGTGTTTAACTAAAAGCTCATCTAACTCAGCTATAGATTTTACTGTAGTATAGTCTAACTTCTTAGTTTGAACACTTACTTGACTTGTTTTACTTTGTAAAAACGAAAGAGGCTTAAGCATACTAGTTGAGCCTCCAAGTGCTCCAATAAGTAGAGCCACAAAGTAGATAAAAGATATAAGAGCGACACTTCGCTTAAAGATGTGAGACTCTCTCTCAAACGCTCCTAGGTAGATGGCAAAACCGATACCAAGAGATGCATAAAGAAGCATAGTTATATACTCATCTACTACGCGCTCTAGCATCCAAACCGCAACAAAGAGCATCATAACACCGAAGATATCTGAGACCATAGTCATCCACGCTCCAGGTTTTGGCATAAAGCGTCCAGCACTAACTCCAACTGCGATAAGTGGAATCCCCATACCGATACTCATAAAAAATAGAGCCAAACCACCAAGAACAGCATCTCCTGTTTGACCTATATAAACAAGTGCCCCAGCAAGTGGAGCTGCCACGCAAGGACCAACTATAAGAGCTGATAAAAATCCCATAATAGCTACACCAATGTAGCCACCTCTGTTACTGTTTTTGCTCACTTTTGTAACAAAAGAATCAGGGAGTTTTAACTCGTAAAAGCCAAACATGCTAAATGCTAAGGCTACAAAAACGCCAGCAAAAGAGTAGATTACCCACGGAGTTTGAAGTGCGGCTTGAAGGTTTGCACCAAAGAGTCCTGCTAAAACACCAGCAATAGTATATGCAACTGCCATAGCAAGGACATATACAACTGATAATCCAAAAGCTTTTTTAGTAGTAAGCCCCTCACCTTGTGAGATGATAACCCCTGAGATTATAGGAATCATAGGAAAGACACAAGG
>JAQUFE010000026.1 GCA_028684815.1 Sulfurimonas sp. | reverse complement strand
TTGATGGAAATCTAGAAGAGGATTTAAACTTTCAACTCGCACAAATTGAGAAGGTTTTTCGTGAGAATGGATGCAGTGAGTTTAGAGTTGCAAAAGATAAGGCAGAAGCTGCTGATATCTGGTTTGCGAGAAGAAATGCCTCTCCATCGCTTAGCGTATATGGAAGTAAAAAGCTAAATGAAGATGTAACAGTTCCGCGTTCAGCTCTGCCTGAGCTTCTTGAGAGATTTTACGCCATAGCCGATAAGTATCAGATAAATATACCGTGCTTTGGTCATACTGGAGATGGAAATGTTCATACGAATGTAATGGTTGATGGAAGTGACCCAGCGCAAGTTGAAATCGCCTACAAAGCCATAGAAGAAGTGTTTCAAGCTACTATCGACCTAGGTGGAACACTAAGTGGAGAGCATGGGATTGGACTTGCAAAAGCACCATATATGAGTATGGCTTTTACTAAGGAAGAGATGAACCTGTTTCAAGCGATAAAAAAGGCATTTGACCCTAACAATATTTTAAACCCTGCTAAGATGGGCTTAAACTAAAGGTCACTAATGTTTGATGCCAATAAGGTAACTCTTAGATATATCTATAAGCATATAAAGTTTTTTATAAGCACCTTTGTAGATAAAGAGCTAACTCTTTTTGCTGCATCGCTTAGCTACTATACGATTTTTACCATCATTCCGCTTCTGCTCATTATGCTTACACTTCTGACATCACTGCCTAGTTTTGAGGAGCACTATGAGACTATAAAGATTTTTATATTCTCAAACCTTATGCCTGTAAATTCTGAGGCTGTAATGGGTCATATTGATGGTTTTTTACAAAACTCTGCAAAGATGGGAATCATAGGTTTTGTTATGATTTTAGTTGCATCTCTGCTTTTTTTCAAAAACTTTGAATATATTGCCAACAAAATATTTCATGCAGAACCTAGAACTCTTTGGGAGTCGGTCACAACTTACTGGACTATGCTTACTCTCACACCCATAGCTCTCGGAGCATCTTTTTATATCACTGCGCAACTAGCCATTATGATAGATTCAAATACCTATACTTCAGGTATAAATATCCTGCCCTTCATCCCATATATCATCATCTGGGCTCTCTTTTTTCTTATCTTTCAAATAGGTGCAAACACTAAGATAAATCCTAAAGCTTCGCTTATTAGCTCTTTTATTATAGCTATGGTTTTTAATATTTCTAAAAATATCTTTATAGAGTATGTTTTTTATAACAAAGCGTACACTACGATGTATGGCTCTTTTGCCATTATGATGTTTCTCTTTTTATGGATATATATCTCGTGGATTATCTTTATCTACGGACTTAAACTATGTTATCTGATAGATTGCGTATATAAGAAAAGAGAAGCTAACAAAGAGAGTGAGCCAAACAAATCTCTTACTATAGATGCCAATAAGCGAGATGAGAGCGTAGATAATTAGCCAAACATAGCCGACCTCTACATTTTGTCCATGCTCTCCTAGAGAGATTAAACTCCCCAAAGCTATGTCAAACAAATCTCCAAATCCCACAAGATGCAAAAAAATACTAAGCGGATAAAAAATTGTAAAGAGTGAAGTCCAAACTATAGAGAGTGGATGATAGATGCTAAAGTTTGAAAAAATGACTAATGATAGTGGTAGCATCGTGATATAGACAAAGATAGGCACTAATAGAAACTGCCAAACTTTGTGTAGATGCTTAAAATGGATAAGAAAGAGAAATATATAAAAAACTCCAGATGCAGAGAGCCAAAAACCAAGCGAGAAAAAGAGTCTAGGAAATAGCACCAATATAAGAATGATGGTAAGCAAAAGTGTCTGCATGGAGATGATTTTTATACCTCTATCGTAAAGCACAAATCCTATAACAAGCATAACAAAGGCGCGAAGCAAGGACGCAGGTGAGTCTAAAAAATTTAGATATATAAGAAGCACAAAAGCTACAAAGATAAATATATCTGCTTTAGAATTTCTATATGGAAAATATCTATCTTGCGCAAAAGCATATATGGGTTTTACTAGAAAAAAGAGTATAGCACTAAGAACTCCTAAGTGAAAACCACTGATAGCTAAGAGATGCGAGACACCAAGATTTGAGAAGCTCTTAACAAGAGAGTACTCAAGCGGTGTTGCACTAAAAAGAGCTTGATAGATATTTGCTATCTGATGGTTTTTGTGCTGTGAGGCAACTGCGGAGTTTAGTTTTTGTTTAAGAGTCTCTTCTTTGTGTATGATTTGGACTTTTGAGTAGGCGTAAAAAGTAGTCAGGTAGTCATAAAAAGATACTTTTTTAGGATAAATTTTAAGGGTGAGCCTCTTGTTAAGAACATGTTGAAAATTCTTTTTTGCACCTGTATAAAAAACAAGCGAATCATCTGTTTTTAGTTTTAGTACCTGATAAGTTCTTGAATTTTTTGTTTTTTCGTACTGCTTTAATACCGTTACTTCTACAACAGCTGAGTCAAAACGAGTTAGTTTTTTGTAGTTTTGATACTCTATAAGCAGAGAGTAGCTAAGAACAAAGAGAGCTAGAACTAAAAAGGAGAGAAACTCTTTATATTTAAAAAGCTCAACTCTCTCTAGTGCCATCTTAGAGTGTTGGCATCTCTATATTGTCACCAAAGTCGATGTTTGCAGACTTGGTATCTATATGCTCATAGGTTGTGATTATGGCCTTTGGTTGTGCATCTACAAAGCGAGTGAGCTTTTTTTGAAAAACAAGCTTTACATGACCAGTTGGACCATTTCTCTGCTTACCGATAATAATCTCGGCATCCTCTTCTTCTTTTTCAACATATTGTGAAACAAACTCTTTACCATCAGCTTTTGCAGCTTTTTCTCTCTCTTTTTCTTCTTTGTAAAGATAGACATCATCACGATAAACAAAAAGAATAATGTCGGCATCTTGCTCAATTGAGCCAGATTCACGGATATCACTCAACATAGGTCGTTTGTCGTTTCTAGCTTCAAGTCCACGGTTTAGTTGTGAGAGAGCAACTATGGGCATATTCAGTTCACGAGCTAGCATCTTTAGTCCACGAGAGATTTCAGAGACTTGCAGGTGTCTATCTTGATTACCAACTCCTTGCATGATTTGAAGATAATCTATCACAGCTATCTCAATCTCAGGATGTTGATTTTTGAGTTTTCTAAGCTTTGAACGAAGTTGGTTTATGTTGATGCTTCCTTGATCGTCCACAAAGAGTTTAGCAGAGTTCATCTTCTCAATAGCGCTCATCAAAGATTTGTTTTGATCAGGAGTTATATCTCCAACGCGAAGCTTTTGAAGAGGGATAGAGGTTTGAATAGAGAGAAGCCTAAGCATCAACTGCTCAGCTGGCATCTCTAGGGAGAAAAAAGCTACACCTTTTGACTTCATAATAAGCGAATTTACGGTGTTTAGTATAAAAGAAGTTTTTCCCATTGCAGGCCTTGCTGCGATGATAACTAAGTCGCCTTTTCCAAAACCTGTAGTCATCTTGTTTAGCTCATGAAACCCAGTATCAACACCGACGAGTACAGTGTCACCGCGAGCTTTCATCTCGTTGATATACTCCATCGTGTCATGTGTCATTTGAGGTGAGTCTTTAAAGTCACTCGTTTGGTTGTCTTGAGTTATCTCGTAAAGTTTTCTCTCTACTATGTCTATAACTTCAGCAGATGGAAGCTCCTCTTCTACTGTGACTCTTTTTATCTCAGTTGTGAGCGTTAATAGATGGCGTTTTAGAGATTTATCTTTTATCTCATCTACGTAGGCTTTTGTGTTTGAGATGGGATTTGCAGAAAGAATCTCGAGCATAACTTGCTCATCAAACTTCTTGATTTTGATGAGCTCTTTTTTTATAAACTCTTCATCTATGGGTTGGTCTTTTTGAAGCAAGTTTAACATTGATGAGAAGATATCTTGATGAGCTGGAAGGTAGAAGTCATCCTTTTTTAGTGCTGTGCTTAGTTCATCAAATTGCTGTGGCTCAAAAACAATAGAGCTTAATATACTTCTCTCAAAGGCTAGGTTATATAGGTTGTCTTGCACTCTTTAGCCTCTCTTAGTCAATCTGAAAAAATCAAGATTACTCTCATCTACTAAAGTTTCACCTATGGAAGAGATATCAATCATTCTGATTCTCCGCCATCTTCTCAACTTCACTAACAAATCTATCCACAAGCTCACTCTCATCTAAGTTTGCAACTACCTCACCCTTTACCATAACTAACCCTTTTCCTTTTCCATAGGCGATGGCTACATCTGCGTGAGCGGCTTCTCCTATGGCGTTTACCACACAACCCATAACCGAGACATTTAGTGCGGCTTTTATATGTGCAGTTCTCTTTTCTATCTCAGATACGGCTGAGACTAAGTCAGCTTCAATGCGTCCACAAGTAGGACATGAGATGATATTTAGCCCATCTTTTATAGCTCCGCTATCTTTTAAGATGGCACGGGCTACATTTATCTCCTCTTCTAACTCGCCTGTGATGGAGACTCGCATAGTGTCGCCGATGCCATCAAGCAAAAGTGCACCAAGACCAATGGAACTCTTTACTGTGGCGTGAAAGAGAGTTCCAGCTTCTGTGACTCCAAGATGAAAAGGGTAATCGTTTTTTGGACGAAGCATTCTATATGCTTCTACGGTTCGTTGAACATCACTCGCTTTTAGAGAGACTTTGATATCACTAAAGCCCAAATCTTCTAAGTATTTTATATTGTACTCAGCAGATGCCACCATCCCTTTAGCAGTTTGTCCATACTTGTTTAAAAACTCTTTTTCTAGCGAGCCTGCATTTACGCCGATGCGGATTGGGATGCCTCTAGCTTTACAAGCTTTTACAACTTCGGCAACTCTTGATTTTGAGCCAATATTGCCAGGATTTATACGGATGCAGTCAACAACTTCAGCGGCAATGAGCGCTAGTTTATAGTTAAAGTGTATATCTGCAACAAGAGGGAGGTCTATTTGCTCTTTGATGGACTTTAGAGCATAAGCATCTTCTATATCTGGAACTGCACAGCGAACAATGTCACAACCTGCAAAGTGCAATCTTTTTATCTGCTCAACCGTGCTTGCTACATCCGAAGTTTTAGAAAATGTCATAGATTGAGTAGATATTGGTGCATCTGCGCCTACTGCTACATTTCCTACGAAAATCTGTTTAGTTTTTACTCTATTTATCATAAAATGATTTTATCTTCTTTGGTATAAAAACAATCTAAAGGAGTATGAGAAAGCTTGCATCTCTATGAAGATGCAAGGTAGGAGGAATTAGAAAAATATTTAGAACTTAAAAGTTAGATTTGTATAAACATATCTTCCTGGTTCGTTCATAAGCATAACATCTGAAGTGCCTGTAGTTATTAAAGTTAAGTCTGCATAAGTGTTACTTTTTGCATAAGCTTTATCTAAAAGGTTATTTACACCTAAAGTAAAGTCAAAGTTTTTACTAACAGCATGTTTTACTTTTAAGTTCAAAACAGCCCAAGCACTTAGTCTCTGCTCGCCATTGTCTCTATCATAATCACTCCACTTATCAGAAGCTTGTATCTCAATTTTTGCAATGCTATTGCTCATATATTCATAGTTAAGCGCAAGAGTTCCTCTAAGAGGTGCCATATCTGCTAGGTTTTTATCACTCTGTCCAACAAGAGCGTTATCTTTTTTACCTCTTTTGTATGAAGCTCCAGCATCTAAAGTAATTTCATCAGTAGCATAGTAAGATGCACTAAGTTCGGCACCATAAACTGTTGCATCTATGTTTTGAAAAGTAGCTCCTTTTTTTAGGTAAATATAGTCGTCTAACATTGAGTAAAAACCTTTGATTTTTAGCTTAAATGAACTATTGCTAACCTCATATCCTAAATCAACTTCTGTGTTTGTAGTTTGTTCTAAATTTTGATTTCCATAACCAGCGTCGTAGAGCTCTCTAGCATCTGGAACACGAGAAGCTTGACCAACACCTAAAAAGATTTTATTCTCTTTGTTTAGATTGTATGTAGTCATTAGGTTTGCACTAAAAGCTTTATAATCATTTGACTTCATACTTTTATTGCTAGGATCAATATCGGTAGAATCATATCTAGCTCCAAGAGTGAAACCAAAAGCTCCATACTCCTTATCTAGTTTTGCAAAAATAGCACTATTTTTTGTCTCTGTGTGAGTTAGACTAACAGAGCTTGGCATTTCAACACCAGTTGTCGCATTAGTCATATATTTTTCACCTTCCCAGGTTCTTTTGCTTCCATCAAGACCAACTAAAAGTTTAAAAGAGTCTATATCAAAGTTATTTTTGAGCTTCAAACCTTGCATGGTTGTTTTTAAATGGTTTGTCATATACGACGAGGCACCACTCATTCTGTACTTTGTATCCATTGGATGATCAACATCTGAATAGTAGTATTGTAAATTTACATTTTTATATATGTCTGTGATATTTTTAATATCATACGCTACACTGTAAATATTTGAGTCATCATAAGCAGCATCCATTTTTGAATTTCCATAAAGAACATCATCGCTTCTGTTTGCTGTAGCACTTAGTTGAAGCTCTTGGTCCTCTGTAACAGTTACATATGCTTTAGCCATAATGCTTTTTTTATTATATGCTTGCATATCTTTGTTTTTTGGTTGAAACTTTGTTCCAGCAACGCTAGGATTAGTAATTGCATATTTATCTATTTGCTCAGCTATAGTATCACCATTACCATCTTTATATTGGTCACTTGTTTCACTGCTTCCACTAACTAAAACACGGACTATGTCATTTCCACCGCTAAAAGTAGCTCCAATTTTTCTATAGTTCCATGAACCATAACCCATATCAACTTGACCTTTGAAATCTTTTGTAGGTTTTTTTGTTTTGATTTTTAAGCCACCGCTTAGAGTTCCAAAGTTCTCAACATCATAAGGACCTTCTATAACCTCTACAGAGTCTATCTGACTTGTGATGATGTGTGAAGTTGGCGGATCCATTCTGTTTGGGCATGCTCCAAAAATTTTTGTTCCATCAACATCTACAGAGATATTGTCTCTTTTTTGCCCACGGATAAAAACATCATTAGCGATGCCACTGCGACGACTCATATCTATACTTGGTACACTATTGCTTAGTGCCTCAGCTAAGTCGGCTGAAACTTGAGCATTTTGACTAACCTCAGTGATAAGAGTTGACTCTACACTAATTGGTGCGAGCTGTACTTCGTTTGCAACAAGAGATGCAATAGCTATCAGAGATAGAGGGATAATCTTCTTCATATAATTTTCCTTAATTATTAAAATTAGTAGATAATATAAGAAAATTGTTAAAAAAGTGTTAATTTGTTAACAATTTGTTGTTAAAATTCCGTCATGAGTAAAATTGAAAAAATAAAAAGAGTAGTTTTAATAGCTTTGGGGTTTGCACTTGCAACTTACCTTATCATGAGTGGGATGGCGATGCTAGAGCAAGAAGAGGCAGCATCTTTAGTTGATGCTAACTCCAGCAGCGAAGTTCATAGTGACGCAGTGAAGTGAGCCGTGCTGTTTTATAAGAGTTTGGCAATCAACTCCAACAATCTCTCTATCTTTAAAGCTAGCTCTAAAAATCTCTAGAGCTTCCGCATCTTGCTTGACCCCATAAGTAGGAACTATAACTGCACCATTTACAAACAAGAAGTTTGCATAAGTAGCTGGAAGTCTCTCATCCTCAAAGATAACTTCATCACTCATAGGAAGTGCTATAAGTTTAAAATCATGAAGTTTTGCAAAGTTTTTTAGCTCATCTTCCATAAGTTTTAACTCACTAAAATGCTCATCATTTTCATCTTCACACTTTACATACATAATGCTATCTCTGCTTATAAATCTTGCTAGAGTATCTATGTGAGAGTCCGTATCATCGCCTGCTAAATAGCCGTGATTTAGGTATAAAATCAGAGATGCGCCAAAGAAATCTTTTAGTTTTTGTGTGATTTGAGCCTCATTTAAGTGTGGATTGCGGTTTTTGTTTAGCATACAAGCTGAGGTAGTGAGAATGATGCCATCACCACTGCTCTCAACTGCGCCGCCCTCAAGAACGAAGTCTATAGTCTCAAGTTTTGCACCATAGATGCTAGATATACTTCTACTCATAAGGTTGTCTTTTTCTGAGTCAAACTTACCGCCCCAAGCATTAAAGGTAAAGTCTAGAAGTTTAATCTCTTTAGCATCTAAGATAGCAAGAGCTGAGCAGTCTCTAGCCCAAGTGTCGTTGGTTTTAAACTCTACAAAAAAGAGATTCTTAAGGTTTGTAAAATGACCTTTAACCTCTTCTATATTGTGACACACTATAAGAACACTTTGATACTCTCTGATGGCGTTTATGATGTTTACAAAACATAGCTCGGCTTCTTCTAAATAGCTTGACCAGTCGCTGTTTTTATGTGGAAATATTATTTGTGTAAAACTTTGTTCTTCAAACTCTGCTATTAGACTTTTCATAGTGTATAATTCCCTTATGGCTTATATAATTTTAAATAAAAACAATTTTTTTCATAACCTTGACATTATCTCAAAACGAACCAAAAGCAAAGATAAAATAGCAATAGTTTTAAAAGATAATGCTTATGGACATGGACTTTTACAGATGGCTGAGATGTCAAAAGAGTATGGTATCAAAAAAGCAGTTGTGCGAAGTTGTGATGATGCAAAAAAAGTAGAAGATTTTTTTGACTATATCTTAGTTTTAGGCGAAATTCCAGAAATTTCAAATCGAGTTAGTACAAAAGTAAGATACACCATCAACTCCCTCGAAGCAATCGAGAGATTTCCAAAAAACACTTTAGTTGAGCTAAAAGTAGATAGTGGGATGCATAGAAATGGAGTGCTCCCAAGTGAGCTTCGTGAAGCTTTCTCTAGGATAACAGATGCAGGGCTTATCTTAGAGGGAGTCTTTACTCATCACAGAGCCGCCGATGAGCTAACAAGTGAATGGTCTTGGCAAAATGATAACTTTAAAAGAGTAAAAGAAGAAGCAAAAACTTTAGCAGAAGAGTTTGGACTTAGTCCACTTAGATTTCACTCTGCAAACTCAGCATCTCTTTTTAGAAGTGAGAATTTTAATGAGGATATGGCAAGAGTAGGTATCGCATCTTATGGTTGTTTAGACGACAATGACGAACTAAAACCAGTACTAAGTCTATATGCCAAAAAAATCTCAACAAGAGAGCTTAAAAAATCTCAAAGAGTAGGTTATGGAGGGAGATTTATAGCAGAGCAAAATAGCATAATTTCAAACTACGACTTTGGATATGGAGATGGCTTTTTAAGATGTGCATCTAACAAATATATAGCCCCAAACGGCGAGAGACAAGTTGGAACTATATCTATGGATAACAGCTCATTTATAGCAAAAACAGATGAGATTTTAATCTTTAAAGATGCTAGAGTTGCAGCAAAACAGGCTGATACAATTAGCTATGAGATGCTAACCTCACTAAAGAGCTATATAAAAAGAGAGATAGTTTAGGTAAATCTTCACTAACGCTACTCCGCTCTAGTTCCAACGCTCTGCGTTGGAATTCATATATGTCTCTAGTTCCAATGCTCCGCGTTGGAATTCATATATATCTGAGTTTTGGTATATATATAGACTCCCACGCGGAGCATGGGAGCCAGATGGCGTTATGTTGCTATTTCTCTAGTTCCAACGCTCTGCGTTGGAATTCATATATGTCTGAGTTTGGTATATATATAGACTCCCACGCGGAGCATGGGAGCCAGAGAAAGTTTGAGGTTCCGAGCGGCGGATTTTTAGGGTAAAATCCTTCTAGTTTGCCAATATTTGTCCCTCCAGTAAGGGTTGTTTAAACTAGAGATGCTAACACCTCTTTTGCTTGAAGTGTGGATAAATTTATCTTTTTCTATAATAATCCCAGCGTGTCTCTGCTTGTATCCAGTCTTAAAAAATACCAGATCTCCCTCTTTTACTGAAGTTCTACTTACAAGATAGCCTTTTTGTACCTGATCTTTTGTAGTTCGTGGTAGGTCAATGTTAAAGGCATCTTTGTAGATATTTTGTATAAGTGAAGAGCAGTCAAGTCCGCTGGTATCGAAGCCTCCATACTCATAAGGAGTTCTATACCACTTTTTATACTCTTCATAGAGAGCTATGGTTATCCAGTTATTTTGGCTTGGTTTATACTCTGGGATTGCTTTTTTGGTCTCTGTTATATTTAGAGTTTTTGTGGAATTTATAGGCTTTGTAAAATCTTGAGTCTGCAAAAGCTTTTTGCTAGAGCATCCGCTAAGTAGAAAAAGAGATAAGACTACAAAGAGGAGAGACTTTGTCATACTATTAGGAGTTTGTTTTGATGATGGCAGTTGAGAAAATGACTCCATCTACGCCTAAAATTGCCAACTCTTCAATCTCATCTTCATCTTCTATGTGAACAATAATTTTTGCATCAAAGAGATAGTTATTTGCAATGCGCATAGCAGTAGATGCAAGTTCTTTTTGCACTAAAATAAAAGAGGCTCCAAGTGAAGAGGCGTAGATAAGCTCTCTTATATCTTCTACACCAAGGGCTAGGCTTATCTCATTTGCCTTGCAGTGCTCTATTATCTCTAAGTTGTCTTCACTAAAGTCTAAGTAGATAGTAGAGTTTGATGGAGTGTTGTCGATGGCATCCATGTTTTGTGTATGATAAAAGTTTGCACTATCGATAAATCTATGACCAAATATGAGCATTACGACCTCTTTAGGCACTCTTGCGAGCAGTAATATTTGTTGTTACTAAGTATCATATCATCTATCTCACAATAGATGCCACACTGCTCACAATCTATCATATCGTTTGCTTGAGTATCTTTTTTATTATGTTTTACTTGTGGCTTTTTTTTGATAAATATAAAGTATACAACTGCGATAAGTGCAATAACCAAAATCCATTGCATCAGTCTTCTCCTATGAGTAAATAGTGTCTATTTTTAGTCTTTATAACACGATGTTTAAGGCTTGCATCTACTTCATCATAGACTCTCTCGCCTTTATAAAAGAGTAGCTTAGAGTTGTCACCTCTAAAGTTTTTGCTCAAATCTAGTAGCATCTTGGTATCTGTAACTGCTCTTGAAGTCACAATATCAAAGATTTGGCTATCCATCTGCTCAATTCTTTTTTTAACAACTCTAACATTAAGAAGCTTCAAATCAGCCTTTATAAACTGTAAAAAACTAGCTCTTTTTGCTAGAGGTTCAACTAGAGTTACCTCAGTCTGTGGTAAAGCAAAAGCCAAAATCATACCAGGAAAACCAGCTCCAGTTCCAATGTCAAGAAGAGTCTTTGCAGGTGGCAAAAAAGAGATAGGGAAAACCGCATCGTAGATAAATTCATCTATGGTTTTTTCATCTTTTGCACCAGTTAAGTTATGAACTTTGTTCCACTTAAAGAGATGCTCTTTATACTTTTGAACATTGTAAAAAAAGTTATCAGGTAGCGTGATATTATCTTGAGAGAGTGTAGCTTTTAAATCCACAAAAATCCTTTAAAAGAGACATTTTAGCATAAGTTTAAATGGGGATTTAAATCAAATGCCCCATTTTGTCTTTTTTAACATTTAAGTAGTCTATATTGTATTTGTTTGAGTCCATAATGATGGGAATTCTCTCAACTATCTCAATGTTGCTTATGGAGTTTATTTTGTCTGGGTTATTTGTAAGTAACTTTATCTTTTTTATGTTGAAATGCTCTAAGATTCTAGTTACTATCTCATAAGTTCTCTCATCTGCACGAAAGCCTAGTTGATGGTTGGCTTCTATGGTGTTTAACCCTTTGTCTTGAAGTGCATAAGCATTTATCTTGTTTAAGAGTCCGATATTTCTACCCTCTTGTCTTAGATAGATAACCATTCCTCCTGAACTCTCTGCAAGCTTAAGCGCAAACTCAAGTTGATCACGACAGTCACACTTCAAACTTCCAATAGCATCACCCGTTAAACACTCCGAGTGAACTCTTACTATTGGCACTTCTGCTAAGTCATCTTTATATATAACAAGATGCTCTTTTTGACCCTCTTTAAAGGCTTTTACTTTGAAATCTCCAAACTTAGAAGGTAAGTTTGCGACCTCTGAAATCTTTATATTCAATACATGTACCCTAGTTTAAACTTTAAAACGATAAAATAAATTTTTACAAAATTATATCCAAAAAAGGTTTATTATGTTTCAAAGATTTCGTAGAACTCGTTTAAATAAGCAGCTTCGCTCATTAGTAAGAGAGACAACGCTCGCTAAAGATGACTTTATCTATCCACTTTTTGTACGTTCAGGTGAGGGGATTAAGACAGAAGTATCTTCTATGCCAGGCGTGTTTCAGATGAGTTTAGATGAGATTTTAAAAGAGTGCGTTGAACTTAAGAAACTAGGACTTTACTCTATCATCCTTTTTGGTATTCCTGATGTAAAGGACTCCATAGGTTCTGACTCACTTTGTGAGCATGGCATCATTGCAACTGCAATTCGTGCGATAAAAAAAGAGCATCCAGAGATGTTTGTGGTAACAGATTTGTGTTTTTGCGAATATACAGACCATGGACATTGTGGCATCATAGATGAGGCAAAAGAGACTGTAAACAACGATGCTACGCTAGAAATCTCTGCTGCGCAAGCCATCATCCATGCAGAAGCAGGTGCTGATATGATAGCGCCATCTGGCATGATGGATGGCATCATAGTGACACTTCGCGAGGCACTAGATGCTGCGGGATATGAAAACCTTCCTATCATGGCATACTCAACTAAGTTTGCATCTGGATACTATGGGCCATTTCGTGATGTTGCAGAGTCAACTCCATCTTTTGGAGACCGCTCTAGCTACCAGATGGACCCTGCAAATAGAAGAGAAGCAATAAATGAGTCTATCGCTGATGAGATGCAAGGTGCGGACATACTTATGGTAAAACCAGCTCTTGCATACTTAGATATAGTTAGAGATATAAGAGAGAACACTTCACTTCCGCTGGCTGTTTATAATGTAAGCGGCGAGTATGCGATGCTAAAGGCAGCTGGGGAGAGAGAGCTTATAGACTATGACAGAGTTGTGTTGGAGACTATGATAGGCTTTAAAAGAGCTGGTGCGGATATTATTATCTCATATCATGCTAAAGAAGTTGCAAAGATGCTAGAAATAGTATAAAATAGACACGATAAAATATTGGGGAATAAATTGAGACATTTTTTAACACTAAAAGATTTTACAAAAGAAGAGATATTAGAGATAGTTGAGATAGGTTTAGAGATAAAGAAAAATCTCAAGGCTGGAGTTTACAAAAAAGAGCTTGAGAACCAGACATTAGCGATGATTTTTGAAAAAAGCTCAACTAGAACTAGAGTGAGTTTTGAGACGGGAATGTTTCAGCTTGGTGGCCACGCACTTTTTCTATCAAATCGTGATATCCACTTAGGAAGAGGCGAGCCTATCAAAGATACAGCTAGAGTCATCTCAAGCATGTGTGATATGGTAATGATAAGAACATTTGAGCAGTCGATGATAGAAGAGTTTTCAAAGTACTCAAAAGTTCCTGTGATAAATGGCTTAACTGACTCATATCATCCGGTACAACTCTTAGCAGACTATATGACTTTAGTAGAGTATGGGGCGCATGAAAATATAATTTGTGCATATATTGGCGATGGTAACAACATGACTCATTCATGGATGATGCTAGCTGCAAAACTCGGGTTTGAGCTTCGCATCGCTACTCCAAAAGGTTATGAAGTAGATGGTAGCATCTTAGAAGAGGCCTTAGTTTTAGCTAAAGAGAGTGGGGCGACTATAAAGACTATGAACGACCCAAATGAGGCTGCAAAAGGCGCTAATGTTATCACAACAGATACTTGGACTTCTATGGGGCAAGAGGAAGAAAAAGAGCAAAGAATCAAAATCTTTAAAGGATTTATAGTAGATGAGAAGCTAATGGACTTAGCTGGAAAAGATGCTAAGTTTTTACACTGCTTGCCAGCATATAGAGGATTAGAAGTGAGCGAGAGCGTTTTAGAGAAACACTCAGAGGTGGTTTTTAATGAAGCAGAAAATAGACTCCATGCTCAAAAAGGTCTTATGGTTTGGTTGGATAAGATGAGAGATGCATAGTGAAACTGCTTTTAGTGTTTGCTTTACTAGCATCTACTATATATGGCGCAAGAGTTGTAGAAGTTTCAAAAGAGTATCAAAAATCACAAAAATGCAAAGCTTGCCATTTAAAGATAGTAAAAGAGTGGGAAGAGTCTTGGCATGCAAAAAGCCACTACGATAAAGATGAGTATTTTTCTAAAAGTATAGAGTATGTAGCAAGAAAGAGTAGAAAAAGCCCAAACAGTGTAAAAGTACAATGTGCAACCTGCCATAATCCACGCATAGCAGTTACTACCACAGGCTTAGACTATGAGATTAAAGTTTTAATGGAGTTAGATAAAAATTCAAAAGTAAATGAAGCTATAGAGAGTAGTGCAATAAATGAAGGCATAAACTGTGTAGTTTGTCACAATATAGATAAAATACATCACGATAGAGATGACACATTTCGCGGAATGGATCGTGTTAGTTGGACAGAATCAGGCTTGATGGTAGGACCATTTGACGATGCCACATCACCTTATCATAAAACTGAGTATAGAAAGTTTATGGATAAAGAGTCTGATAAACTCTGTTTCGTTTGCCATGCAAATGATAGATCTGTAAATGGTTTAGTATTTGTAGATATGCAAAAAGAGTATAAAAAGCAAGATAAAGCTTGTGTTGATTGTCATATGGGAGAAAAAACTTCAGGAGTAGCATCTACACTTAAAACAGATAATGGGCAAGCAAAGAAAAGAGAGGTTAGGGGGCATACCTTTAGGGGTTCGCATACGCAAGATATGTGGATAAATGCATTAAATCTTGATATGTGGCAAGAAAAAGATGAGCTTATAATTGCTCTTAAAAATCCTCAGCCACATAATATCCCAAGTGGTTTTGGCTCAAGAGAGTTGATAGTTGAGATAGCCTATATGAGACATAACAAGGTAGTTGATACCAAGAGCATATCGTTAACTAGATACTATACAAGAAGAAAGGATAAGCCAACAATCCCGCATCTAGCAGAAGAGATGTCAGAAGATGTTAGTATACCAGCCAATGGAGAAAAAATACTAAAGGTAAAAAAAGCAGCAGATGCTTCGAGTGTTGAAGTTAAAGTTTATTACCGCCTAGTAAATGACGAAGTCCACTCTATTCTCGATCTAAGAGAAGCAATTTGGTCTAAAAAGTTTTTTATAAATTCTAAGAGTTTGGAACTTAAATAATTGAGCTCTCTGATGCATCTATAAACTAGATTCCGTGTCAAGCACGGAATGACGGAACATGTGTCAAACACGGAATGACGGAACATGTGTCAAACACAGAATGACGGAACATGTGTCAAACACGAAATGACAAGACATGCATCAAACACTGAATGACGGAACATGTGTTAAGCACTGCATGACTGGGCATACGTCATTCCGAACAGATAAAACTGTCATCCTGAACTTGATTCAGGATCCAACTTAATAATGATTCAGAGCATTCAAGTTACTTTTTTTCTTAAAAAAGCGAAAGAATATAGAACCATGAAGTTACTACAAGTGGCCCCACAAAAGCAGATATTAGACCTATAATTAAAAAATCTTTTGTAGTTACTTTTTTGCTTGAGAAGATTATGGCATTTGGTGGTGTTGATACTGGCAGGCTCATTGCAAATGAAGCAGTTAGAGCCACTGCAATTACAGCATAAACACTTCCTGTCTCTGACAGTGTAGCAGCTACAGCTAGAACAATTGGAAGCATAATATTTGCGGCTGCTGTGTTACTCATAAAGTTTGAGATGATGACTACTACAAAAGCAAATACTAGTATGAGTAAAAAAAGCTCCATGTTTTCTACATTTACAAGTGTCGCAAACCAGATATCAAGACCTGTTTTTGAGACTGCTAGACCAAGGCTTAGTCCTCCGACGATAAGGATAATAACATCCCAGCGGATATTGCACATATCATCAGCATCTAAGATTCCAAAGAGGGTAAAACCTATGATTGGAATAAAAGAGATAACGGTTGTTGGGATATTGTGGAGTGGGCCTGTGAGCCACATTAAAATCGTTATCATAAAAATAAGAATTGTTATATTTTTTTTCCAACTAGGTATCGCTGGGACTTTTGTAAACTCTTTTGTGGAATCATCAAAATGATTAACATCTTTGATGCTTGTTAAATTTATAAAAGGTTCATTTGATGGGTAGAGTCTTAAAATCACAAAACGAAGTATCATCACTACTACGATGGCAGGAATAAGAGCATATCCCATCCATCCTATAAAAGATGGCGCACTCATACCTAAAATTCCTACTGCGATAGCATTTGGAGGTGTCCCGATAATAGTTGCCATTCCGCCTAAGTTTGCTCCTACAACTACAGAGAGAAGCATCGCTTTACTAAAAGGATTTGAGGGTTTAATATGAAGCAGCAGTGGAGTAAGAACAGTCATCATCATCGCAGCGGTTGCAGTGTTTGAGATAAACATTGATAGTGTAAAAGTTATTGCAATAAGACCTGTAACTATATTTTTAGGTCTGCCGCCTACAAAAAATAGAACTTTTTTTGCTAACCACAAGTCAAGCTTTGTTTTTGAAGCAGCACTAGCCATAATAAAACCAGCTAAAAAAAGAAATATCAAGGGTGAAGACCAAGGTGAGAGGTAGTATTCCCACTCTTTAGAACCGCTTGCAAAATCAAAATCGCTAAAGCCTAGAAGAATAATCTCTAAAGAGATAACAAGCAAAGAGACGGCGAAGGCAGGAATCGCTTCACTAATCCAAAGTCCTGCTGCAAAAAGAAGGATAAAAAGTGTTGTAACTCCTGCAGATGATAAAGAATATGTCGGAATATATGCAATAGCAAGTGCTACAATGAGAGACAGAAAAAACAGGATAAATGAATTTTGTAAGGAATTTTTATAAAATTCATCAAAAAATTTCTTTAAATGTCTACGAGTATCTAACATGTTATAACCTCTATAATATGAAATGATTATATATGATTTTTATCTTCGTGTTGATAAATAAAGGGAAGAGATAAAAGATGGTGCGACCGGGGAGATTTGAACTCCCACACCCTAGGGCACTACCACCTCAAGGTAGCGTGTCTACCGTTCCACCACGGTCGCATAAAAAAATCTTAAACCCAAAAAGGGTTTAAGAGAGGTTTGATTAACCTAAATAAGGGTTAGCGTAAAGTGCGATTAGTGCAATTACTAGTGCGTAAATTACTTGTGCTTCGATCATCGCAAGAGCGATAAACATTGTAGTCATTAGTTTAGCACCTAAACCTGGGTTACGAGCAGTACCAGCGATTGTAGCAGCTGCAGTATGACCCATACCTATAGCTCCACCAAGAGCAGCAAGACCAAGACCAAGACCAGCTGCGATCATTGAGTATGCTTTAAGAGTTTGGTTAGCAACATCGCCATCAGCAGCAAAAGCAGCAGTAGCAAGAGCTAACATTAAAAATAGAACTTTTTTCATAGTTTCTCCAAATATAATTATTACAGATTCCTTCGGATAGCGTAACCTCATACGAAATGAAGCAACCACAACATAAATGCCATGATTTCCCTACTAGAAAATGATGGCGAATTATACAGAAGAAGTCTTAAAGTTTAGTTTAAAGTAGAATTAACTTATAAACTATCTGTTCTTCCTAGAGAGATTTTATTGCCTTTAAACTCTAAAATCTCAACTAGGATTTTATCGCCTTCACTTAGTACATCAGAGACCCTCTCTACTCTTTTGTCTGAGACTTTAGAGATATGTAGAAGACCATCAGTTCCATCACCTAACTCTATAAATGCACCAAAATCAACTATTTTTTTAACAGTTCCTTCGCATTTATCGCCTACTTGATATTTTATTTTTTCTTGCTTTGGAGTATTTGCAATATCTTGTATATGCTCTTTTGCTCCCATAACACCAGTCTTGTTTTTACCTGTAACTTTTACTTTTCCATCTTTTTTATCAATATCAATAGCTACTTCAAATCTCTCAATAATCTCACGGATAACCTTGCCAGCTTGACCAATTACATCGCCTATTACACTTGGGTCTATATGAAAAAAGTCTGTACTTGGAAGAACTCCATCATTGAATTCTATGTTTTTCTCAGCATCTATCATGATATCTATGATATGACTTCTCCCCTCTTTTGCCTGGTAAAGTGCTTCTTTTAAGATGTCAAGTGAGATGCCACCTAGCTTTATATCCATCTGCATAGCTGTGATACCATATTTTGAGCCTGTTACTTTAAAGTCCATATCTCCATCATGATCTTCAAGCCCCATAATATCTGAGAGAATAGCGTAGTTATCACCATCGGAGACCATTCCCATAGCAATACCAGCTATAACATCGCTTGTGTCTATGTCAGCAGCTCTTAGAGCCATGTAACCACCACAAACTGTAGCCATTGAAGATGAGCCGTTTGATTCTAATATCTCTGAGACTAGTCTAATAGTTTCTCCGTTTAGATCAACTATAGGTTCTAGTGCTCTTTTTGCTAAGTTTCCATGACCGAGTTCTCTTCTTTTTGTTCCCATAATAGGAGTAGCTTCGCCTACACTAAAACCTGGAAAGTTGTAGTGAACCATAAAGTTTTCATTTTGGATTCCATCATCAGTTAGACTCTCAAACATCTGTCCATCTTTTACTCCGCCCATAGTTAAAACTACTAGAGCTTGAGTCTGTCCTCTTGTAAAAAGGCACGATGCATGAGCTTTTGGAAGAACATTTGTAGAGATTGAGATAGGTCTAATCTCAGTTAAACTTCTACCATCAGCACGTCGTTTTGTTTGAAGTATTTGAGATCTAACTTGCTCTTTTTTTACGCTCTCTATAGCATCTTTTAAAGAGACTTCTGCTTCAACTTCTGCCCACTCTAGCTTTGTTTTTATAATGCTTTTTCTTAGCTCTCTAAGAGCCGTTGAACGCTCTGATTTTGCCATCTGATTCATAGCTATTGCGATATCTTTTAAATGGTTATCTCTTACATAAGACACCATCTCACTGTTGATAAGATGCGCTTTGTACTCTATAGCTTTTGTTGTTCTTTTAAACGCCATAAATGCATCTTCATACTCTTTATTAGCCTTAAAAAGAGCATCTTGGGAGAGTTGTAAAATTTTAATAAGCTCATCTTCTGGGATAGCATTTGACTGGTGAATAGAGATATTTGAAGTGCTAAGAGTTGGGTCAATCATAGGATCTATAATAAAGCTATCTTGTAGCTCTTGCTCATTTGTACCAATAGAGCGCATCTCTATCATTAAAATATCTTCTTTTGTGCCAGATAAGTAGAGGTCTAGAGTTGAGTCTTTTAGCTGAGAAAGAGTCGGGTTTAAAACTAACTCGCCATCAACCTTAGCTGCTCTAATGGCACTGACTGATGAGTTTATATCTATGTCTGAAGTATAGAGTGCAGCAGATGCTGCCTTTAGTGCTAAGGCTTGTAAATCTGCATCAGAGCCTGCGCTAAGAGTTAAAATAGTTATCTGAGTAGGATGTCCGAACCCTTTAGGAAAAAGAGGACGAAGTGAGCGGTCAATGATGCGAGAAGTTAGAGTCTCAAAATCACTCGGTTTAGTCTCACGTTTAAAAAAGCCACCTGGGATTTTTCCTGCTGCATATGTTTTTTCAATATACTGAACTGTTAGAGGTAAAAAGTCATCTTTTACTACCTCTGTCTCGTCTATTACTACGGTAGCAAGTATTACACTATCGCCTGATTTTAGCCACGCTGAACCGTTTGCTTGTTTTGCTACTTCACCAAATGAGTAACTCTCTGTATTATCATTTAACCCTATATTTACATCATATTTCATTCTTTTCTCCTAAGTATTTTTCTATTTTTTCTTCTTCAACTTTTTCTAACTCTTCATAATAAAGTGCAGTCTCAACATAGTCGTCTATTTCATACAAGGTAAATATATCATCTGCATAAGGCTCTAAGAGTTCTAGTGTATCACTAGGCAAAACAGGGACTGCAATATAAACAGCTTTTGGCTTCATTGCTAAAATGGTTTTTATCGCAGTCATTAAACGAAGCCCAGTCTCGCTTCCCTCATCTATAAGTAAAACTACTTGATCTTTCATAGATGCAAAAGGTCTTCCTTTTCTATATTGATAGACATAGCTGAGTATCTGCTCTTCGTGTTTTCTTTGAGCCTCTCCATAGATGTAGTCATACTGAATACCAAAAGTTTTTACTAACTGCTCATTTATTACAATCTCCTCCCTCTCACTCACCCTTGCTATCTCGCAATCATCATTGTTTGGAGCTAAAATGGCTTCTGAGAAGAGAAAGTCAAGCGCATTTGGAAGCTTTTTTCTAAGGAAGTAGGCCAATTCCAAACCACCCCTAGATATTGCTACCATCTTCCAAGACTCATCTTTGAGCCTCTGCATAGGAATGACATCCATTAGCTTGGTGGCTGCATCTTGCCTATCTTTAAGTATGTGTTTGTACTTTTTCATATCTTAGAGTCCTTTGGTTACTCTGGCAGTTTATGTTCATAAAGAGGTCCACTTTCCGGACTCATTATCGGTTTTAAAACTATTGTTAGGTAGATATATCTGTCATATATAGAAGTTGAACCTGTGTCTGTTAATATTGGTCTGTTGTTCTCTAAATATTTTAGACCAAAGTTCCAACATTTTTTTTGATACAAGAAACCTATCTCAGCACTCTTTTTCATACTTTGTTCTAAATCATAATTATATGCTATATGATAAGAGTAATGCTTGTCATAAGTATAGCTAGCAGTTGATGTGAGATAGCTTGTTAGAGGAGTATGTGTTGCAGTTTTTTCTAAAAATGTATCTCTATATAGATGTGATAGAGAGATGCTAAACTTACCAGTTTTGTAAGAGAACTCATTATAGAGCTTTGAAAATTTCTTCTCATCATAGTTGTATAGAAAATTATTATATAGCCTTATGCTAGGAGTTATTTGATATTCAAGCTCATTTTCTAACTCCCCTAAACGACTTTGTACATTCTCATAGCTTATTTTTTGAGACAATCTATGATAGAGTATCTGCTCACCAGTAGTGTCATATATATATTGTGAAAAGTCGAGTTGAAGCTCTTCTTCTATATCTGAAATATTATAAAACTCACACTGAGGGTTATCTCTGTTTTCTGGCTCAGAACAAAAATTTTGCCATTGTTTATAAAAACCAGTTTTGGTGTCACCACCAGCTACCTTGTAGCTAGAACCAAATCCTACAACATGAGTAAAGTCTTCATAAGCGCGAGTAAGTTGTGTTGAGAGAGAAAAAATATGATGGTTTCTTGCATAATACCCATTATCCCACTCAGCACTTTTTATTTCTTCTTCTCCGTTAAACTTTGAATGTTGAGCATATAGATAGGTTTTAAAAGAAGCATTTAGATACTCATCAAAAAAAGTAGCTTGTAAGCTTATTGGTATATTTACATTTGTTTGAATGACATGTTTTCCTACTTCTCTGTAGATGTTATTACTCTGTATATCTAGGTTATAAAGGAGATGGTCATCAAAGAGTGTGTCTAAATATCTATGGTATTGCAATGTTGGAATTTTTTGCAGAGTATCTTCGTTACTAACCTTCGTTAAGTCTTGATAATATTTAAAATATGCACCATAGTAATCTGTGTCATTGTTGTAAAAGAGATTAACTTTTGAGAGGATTTGTGTTGATGTCGCATTTAAAATTGTATCATTTGTAGATAAGTTTATATAATCGACATCGTTCATATGTGTTATATCGACAAATAACCCAGACTGCCCTTTTAGTTTTGTGCCTAGCCATTGGTTTATAACATCACTATTATCATATAAGAAGTTGTATCCATAGTGTGCATCATGAGCTAGCTCATTATTTTTAAAATAACTATCTTGTTCTTTAAAGTACCCAGTTGTAAACTCTCCTTTTGATATAGCAGAATCCACAAATCTAAATGTTGAGTAAGCACCATAACCACGAGAAGTTCTAACCTGCGGTTTAAGTTCCAAATCCCACCAGTTTTGTTCAGCAATGTAGATAGGCTGCTCGTAATAAAAACCCTCAGACTCAGAGATACCAAAGGTAGGGATTAAAAGACCACTTCTTCTTTTTGTATCAAGCGAATAACCAAAGTAAGGAGTGTAAAAAACAGGTATATCATAGATGAAAATTCTAGCATTATAGATATTAAGCCACATATCCTCAGAGTTATATGTTGATGAGGAGAAGTGCAGTTTCCAAAGTGGGTCATTGGGGTCACATCCACTCATTACTCCAGAGGATATCTCAAAATCTTTATCAAAAGTGCAACCCTCATCAGCGCTAATCCAAACTTGTGAACTATTTTCAAGCATATAAAAAGGTCTAAATACTCTCTCTTTTTTAGCAATATTTAGTCTTGCATAATCTCCTAAGAGTTTGTACTGATTTGCTTGATTTGCGCGGATATTTCCAAAGAGCTCTAGGTTTGAGGTATTTTTATCATAAATAGCCTCATCTGCACTTAAAAAATAGTCTTTATAAACTACAGTGACCTCACCTGTTGCTTTTATAATATTGTCTTTAGAGTTCATGTGTGTAGCATAAATCTCTATTTTATCTTCTACATCATCACCAAATATTAGTGATGCCATCATCAAGATAAGAAGACCTATTCTAAGCATCTACAACCAAAGTGCTTGCAGTTTTATCATGCCAAGTTTGTCTTTGTGGATTTAACAATCCCCACAAAAATCCTAAATATAAAAATAGCTCAGAAATAACTCTAAATATCCCGCGGTTTAGTGCGACTATAACATTTGGAGTCTGCATGGTTTTTGTGTCAATAACTCGTATTTTCATAACGAGCTTTCCTATACTAGCACCATATTGCATAACAAAAAAGGCTTGATATATGACCTTCATAAGCATAAATTCTAAGGCAAATTCATTTGTAAGATTTATAATCTCCTCAGTAGTAGTCGCATTGGCAAAAGAGTCCCATATGGAGATAATGAGCAAAAAGGAGAGTAGCATTTCATCTATAAAAAAAGCCATAGCTCTTTTTTTATTACTCGCTAGAGTTATTCCTTCATTGTGGAGTCTATTTTGTATCTCATCATTCAAATGATGTCCTTATTTAGTGAAAATCTCTTTGATGATCAAATATTTATTTTTTTAGAGCTTGATATGCTATATCAGTTCTAAGTTTCTTGCCAGCAAAATGAACTTGGCCGCATCTCATATAGGCTCTATCTCTTGCTTCTTTTATAGAGTCGCCTAAGCCAACACAGACTAAAACTCTTCCACCATCTGCATAAAGGGTGCCATCTTCTAAGCTCACGCCTGCATATGAGATGTGAGTATATTTTTCTATTATCTCATGGTTTACATCATCAACAATTATCTCAGCTGGGGTTGAACTTCCATAAGGGTAGTTCTCACTCGCCATAACTACACCAACTGCAAATTGCTTTGAAAACTCCACTTTTATCTCGCCGAGTCTGTTCGTTGCCGCTTTGTAAAACATATCGCTAACGCTTGAAGTCATTAGTGGCATTAGTATCTCACACTCTGGATCTCCAAAACGGACATTAAACTCCAGCGTAATTGGTTCGCCGTTTACTACCATGATGCCGATAAAGAGGACTCCCTCAAATGGAGCATTTTCTTTTTTCATTCCATCAAGAGTAGGGCGGATTACCCTATCTCTTACTTTTTGATAAAGCTCCTCATCAACTAAAGGAGTTGGGGCATACGCTCCCATCCCACCAGTATTTGGACCCACATCACCATCTTTTAATCTTTTATGATCTTGTGCAGCTGGGAGGAGTATATAGTCCTCTCCATCGCATATAGCAAACATTGAGAGTTCAAAACCGTCTAAAAACTCTTCAACTATGACTTTAAGTCCAGCATCTCCAAAGCTTTTTCCACTTAGCATCTCAGAGATTGCTACTTTTGCTTCGTCGTGAGTTTGTGCGATTATCACACCTTTTCCACCACAAAGTCCATCAGCTTTTACAACTATTGGTGTACTTAAAGAGTCTGTGAATTTAAAGGCATCTTCAATGGATGCTGTCTCTATATAGCGAGCTGTTGGGATATTGTACTTTGCAAGAAAATTTTTCATATATACTTTTGAACCCTCAAGCTGAGCAGCCTGTTTTGATGGGCCAAAAATAGTTAAGTTATGCGATTTGAAGATATCTACGACCCCATCAACAAGCGGAGCTTCTGGGCCTACTATAGTTAAATCAATGTCGTTTTGTTTTGCAAAAAGTGCTAATTCATTATAATCGTTAATATTTATGTTTGTACCAAAACTGTTAGTAGCGCCATTTCCAGGCATAAAAAATAGTTCATGATTTTCTTTTTCACTAAGGATAGCTCTAGCTATTGAGTATTCTCTCGCCCCTGAGCCTAAAATTAATATTTTCATTGATTGAGTTTCCTGTAAAAGTTATAGTCGGGTTTGTTTAGGTGAAGACCTTTAACAATAGCCCGAGTAGCCGTCTCGCATTAGGCTTGGTTCTAAAAGCCGTATTTGGGTGAAGAGAGTGTTTTATAACGGTGGCATCATCTCGATAGAGTTAACTATCTCAAACGACGACACTACACACAAAAACCCTACTTATTCACTATTTGAAAATGTAGAACCCTCATATTTACGATATCTCGAACTACTCAGACTAGAAGTTTATTATACTAAAAGAATTCTTGATTTTATTTAAGAAAATCCTTTTTTTAGGAGTTATTTAGCTTTTATGCCCTCTATTTCGATTTCTAGCTTAACATCTTCTCCAATAGCAAAACCACCAGCTTCTAAAATAGAGTTATAAGTCAGGCCATAGTCAGCTCTTTTTATCTTTCCCTCTAGCGAAAAGCCAGCTCTTTGCTTACCTGATGGGTCTATAATAGTTCCACCACTTTCAAACTGTAACTTAATATTCTTAGTTACACCCTTTAATGTAAAATCTCCATAAATATTGTCTCCATCCGCTTTTGTCATCTTAAAAGTTATAGTTGAATATTCATCAGCATCAAAAATCTCTTCTTCTTTTAGGTGAGCATCTCTCTTAGTGTTTGCAGTGTCAATTGATTCTACTTGAATTTCACCATCTAGAGCGGTTAGTTTGTTAGTTTTTTCATCATACTCAAATGTACCCTCGAAGTCACTAAATGAGCCTTTAACATTTGATATCATCATATGTTTTACTTTAAACCCTATATTCGAGTGAGCTCTGTCAACATTGTATGAAGCAGCAAATAGTGACGATACAAATAGTGAACCTATAACGAGTAGCTTTGTAAATTTCATTTTACATCCTTGGTATTAATTTGGAGTAGTTTATCATCGTGCAACTTAAAGAAAAATAACTAATTGATATTATCTATTGATATCAAATCACAAAAATAGTTCTAGCGTAATGCGAGTGCTAGTTCCATACAACTCTCTATAGAAGTGTGTTGGGAAATCTCATAGTTTATCCCATCTGGAAGGGCTTTTGCAGTAGTTGTTCCGATAACAATTATCTTAGCATCTTCATCTATTGTGTGAGTTTTTAAAAAACACTCTATAGATGATGGAGAGGTAAAAATTAGAATTGAGTTTTTTAAAACCTCTACTTCAAGAGCCTCTTTTGCACACTCACTTACATATAAAATCTCCTCAGCTATAGAGTAACCATCAGCTTTGCATCTTGCTACAAAGTCTGATGCAATAGACTGGGCTCTTAGATATAGCCACTTCGTCTCTTTAGGTTTTTCTTCTATAAACTTAACTAGATTGTCTCCATAACCATCTCCAAAATCTAAAATCTCTCCACCAAAATCTTTGTAAGCATCAGCTGTTTTTTTTGATACACACAGAGCTGGAATGGTTATAAACTCTTCTTTTGCATATTGTTTAAGAGCCTTTACAGTCTGTTTGGATGTGATTATTAGATGGTCATACTTGCTGAAGTCTATATTTGGTTTTAAAAAGCGAACTTGTAAAGATTGTGCACTTATGGCATCTGGATGTTTTGAAGTAGCAAAGAGATATATTTGTCTTGACATGAAAGTCTCCTAAAGGATAATTGAATGCTCTGATTAATCTATAAACTAGATTCCGTGTCAAGCACTAAATGACGAGAGACGCGTCATCCTGAACTTGATTCAGGATCTAGCTTAATAATTGTTCAAAGCGCACAATTAAAAATATAAATAAAAACCTAAATTATAAATAGTTTGGTTTAGATTTTGAAGTTCATCTGAGTCTTTAAAATCTAAAATTATAAAAAGTTTAGTGTAATTTGGAATGTTTTAAGGCGTAAACATAGGTAATCTATGCTGGAAGCTTAATCATTGCAAAGTGCATTGAAATTTTCTTAATTTTATTCCCACTCTATTGTCGCTGGTGGCTTTGAGCTAATATCATAAACTACTCTGTTTATGCCATCAACTTCATTGATAATTCTTCTAGAGATTCTTTCTAGTAAATCGTGTGGAAGACGTGCAAAAGTTGCTGTCATTCCATCAACCGCTTCAACAACTCTAACGCAGATGGTGTTGTCATATGTACGGTTATCACCCATCACACCAACTGATTTTACATTTAAAAGTACTGCAAAAGCTTGCCATGTTTTAGCATAGTAACCACTCGCTTTTAGCTCGTCAAGTAAGATAACATCAGCTTCACGTAAAATTGTGAGATCTGGAACATTTACATCTCCCATGATTCTAATTGCAAGTCCAGGTCCTGGAAATGGATGACGGTTTATCATAGACTCAGGTAGTCCGAGTTCTAGTCCGATTTTTCTTACTTCATCTTTAAATAGTTCGCGAAGAGGCTCGATAAGCTCAAAATCCATCCAATCAGGTAAGCCGCCAACATTATGATGAGATTTTATAACCTCTGATGGACCATTGACCGAAATAGACTCTATAACATCAGGGTAGAGAGTTCCTTGAGCCAAAAACTTTATGCCATCGTGTTTTTTAGCCTCACGTTCAAACTCCTCTATAAAAGTATGACCGATAATTTTTCTTTTTTGTTCAGGGTCAGATACTCCAGCTAATTTACCTAAGAAGTTATCCACAGCGTCTACTGTAATTAGAGGAGTTTTTAGGTTTACTTTAAAGACCTGCTCAACTTGTTCTCTCTCGCCTTTTCTAAGAAGTCCATTATCAACAAAAACAGGTATAAGCTGATCACCAATCGCTTCATAAAGCATAGCAGCTACAACTGAGCTATCAACTCCACCGCTAAGGCCACAAAGAACCTTACCCGTTCCTACTTTTTCTCTTATTAGCTTGATTTGCTCTTTTAAGAAGTGTTCCATCTTCCACTTCTCATCCACTCCACAAATATTTTTTGCAAAGTTTCTAAGCATCAAATAACCTTCCTCAGTGTGTTGAACTTCAGGATGATACTGCATAGCGTAGATCTTTCTACTCTCATCTGCAATGGCTGCAAATGGGGAGTTTGCAGATGTTGCAATTGGAGTGAAGCCTTCTGGAAGTACATCTACTCTATCACTATGACTCATCCAGACTGTGGCATTATCATCGCAGTCGCGAAAAAGTGGTGAGCAGTTTTCGCCTACATCTATGATGTGAAGTTCTGATCTTCCATACTCGTGATGAACTGAACGAATAACACTGCCTCCAAAATCAACGGCAATTCTCTGCATGCCGTAGCAGATGCCAAGAATTGGTAAGCCTAACTCATAAATAGCCTTATCAACTACATAAGCATTTGGGCTATAAACAGACGATGGGCCGCCACTTAAGATGATGCCTTTTGGATTTTTTGCTTTGATATCTTCGATAGTTGCGTGATATGGAAGAATCTCACAATATATCTTATCTTCGCGCAAACGGCGAGCTATAAGCTGTGTATATTGAGAACCAAAATCTAAAACTATGATGCTAACATTTGTC
Organism: Sulfurimonas sp.; assembly: GCA_028684815.1. Classification (GTDB taxonomy): domain Bacteria; phylum Campylobacterota; class Campylobacteria; order Campylobacterales; family Sulfurimonadaceae; genus Sulfurimonas. The sequence continues at coordinate 3,403 of JAQUFE010000026.1, read as the reverse complement.
ATGGGAGGACCTTTAAAAAAATGTGGTATTAAATAATTATGAAAGGATACTATAAAGAAGTTTAATTTTTGATTTGTAAAAAGAAAGAGTTTATTTTAATGGTCAAAGTGCTTATAAAGGGATAAGACTTAATCACTGCCCAAGCGTAGCAGGGCGATCCAAAGATCTATTTGCTACTTTTTAGGCAATGATAAAAGTGATTTTTAGTTATTTTACTATTTCCAAAATAAAGAAATAGCTTATCTTATTAATAGATTTAGAGACCTGTTACTTTAATAACTGGCTTCACATAAAGCTCTAGCATCTCATACTGAACATACCATACTGCAACAGATACAAAGTAACCCACCACGATAGTCCAAGACATTTTCATATGTGCGCCAAACGTATAAACACCCTTTAGTTTGCCCATAACACCAACACCAGCAGCAGAACCAAAGCTAATCATACTCCCACCAACACCAGCAGTTAGAGTAACTAGCATCCACTGATCTAGCCCAAGAGCTGGGTTGGCTTTAAGTACAGCTGACATAACAGGTACGTTGTCCACAATGGCAGATAAGAAACCAACACCGATATTTACCGCAGTTGGGCTAAACATAGTATAGAGGCTTACCGCGTGAGCTAGAAAACCTGCAAAATGCAGGGCACCAACAGCCGCTAATATACCAAAGAAAAAGAGGAGCGTGTCGTTTTCAACTTTTGAGACAGATTTATATATCTGAATATCGCTACCTTGGTATCTTTTAAGTGAATAAGCGTAAAGCTTAAGGATAGAGAGACCAAATAACATTCCCCACATTGGAGGCAGGTGCATAACTTGTTTACCAATAACTGCACAAGCGATAGTGAAGACTCCTAAAAAGATGATAACTTTACCACCACGGTGAATGGAGACTGGCTCTGCATTTTCAATCTTAGCAGGTGAACCCTCTGGTATAAAACGAGAAAGAAGGTAAGCAGTAATTAACCAACCCGAGACAGAAGCAGGAAACAAGAATAAAAAGTCAGTAAATGCACCCTTTCCAGCAGACCAAGCCATCAGTGTTGTGATATCACCAAATGGAGACCAAGCGCCACCTGCATTTGCCGCTACAACTATATTTATAGCACCAGGCACTAAGAAAGCTTTGTTGTTTTTCTCTATAGTGATAAGTACAGTAGATAAAATTAGTGCAGTCGTTAGGTTGTCAGCAACAGGGGAGAGAAAAAATGCTATAAATCCTGTTATCCAAAAAAGCTTTTTATAGTTATAACCACTACTTAAGAGTTTCTCTTTTAGCGCGTCAAACACATTTCTCTCAATAAGTGCTTCAATAAAGGTCATAGCCACAAATAAGAAGAAGAAAATTTCAGCAATCTCTAGTATAAGGTGAGCAATTTCTACATCAAATGCTGAAAAATCTAAGCCATTTGCTGCGTAATAACCACCAAGTAACATGAACATAAATGTTCCGGTAAATAGCGCCGGCTTAGCTTTGTTTATATGGTACTTCTCCTCCGCCGCTATGAAATAGTAACCTATTATAAAAATTGCCAGTAATAACCAACCAAAAGGTTCAACGGCGAGGTCGATTGCTTGAACGCTATCTTCTACTCTTGTCATTCTTTCTCCTGTAAAATTGTATGTACACCAAGTGAGTTTTCTCTAGCTAGTGCAGAGAGGACTATCTCTTTTGCTGTAAGTAAACGAAACTTTAAAAGTTTACCAATATTTTCTTTTAAAAGAGCATTAATCCTATTTAATGCGTCATTTAAGCCACTTTTTGTTCTCACTATGGAGACATTTCGCCACATTATTTGGCGTAATTCGTTCTTTTTTGCTTTGTCTTCTTTGAGACTCATAACTTCATCGCTTACCTCAAACTCTATAATCTCTTTTGGTTTCGTGTTAGAGAGTATATCCCTTACAGCCTCTTTTGCAAAAACAAGACCTTCTAAAAGAGAGTTAGATGCAAGCCTATTTGCACCGTGGACTCTAACAGAGGCAACCTCACCAATAGCGTAAAGCCCTTTAACATTTGGGATTCTAGCTTTTAAATCGGTTTTGATTCCACCTATGGCGTAGTGAAAAGCTGGTGAGATAGGGACTCTTTGATATGGGACATTAAAGCCTATATCATTTAAGCTTTTATAGATATTTGGAAATCTTTGTATAAAGTATTCAAAGTCAAAGTTCTCAAGATTTAGATATGTTTTAAGTCCAGTTTTTTTAGTGTAATCATAGATAGATTTACTCACAATGTCACGAGAAGCTAGTTCGCCTCTCTCATCATACTCAAAAAGAAATCTTTTGCCATTTTCATCTTCTATAGTAGCACCTTCACCTCTTAGAGCTTCAGTTAGAAGGAGTTTTTGAGCATTTTCGCTTTTTACAAAAACAGTTGGATGAAACTGCATCATTTCCATGTGTTCAAGTGCTATGCCCTTCATAAGGCATAAGCCTTGCATATCTGCGCTGATGCACGGTGCGTTTGTATGGTACTCAAAAAGCGAGCCAACTCCGCCACTAGCTATAATGATATCTTTTGCATAGATATTTTTACTCTCTCTATTATCAAGAACAGTTACACCATAACACTCGCCATCTTTTATAAGTAGATCTACAACTCTAGCATCGCTTAGCATTGAGTGTTGGTTGTTTTTTAGTAAAAAGTAGTGAACATATCTGCCTGTTGCATCTCCGCCTGCATGAATGATTCTGCTTGTAGAGTGTGCAGCTTCTTTTGTGTAGAGCAGGTTTCCATCTTTGTCACAGTCAAATTGAAATCCACGAGCAATAAGATCGTCTATTACGCCTTTTGAGTTGTGACTTAAAATCTTTACAGCCTCCTCATCACAAAGTCCAGCTCCAGCATCTAGCGTATCTTTTATGTGAAGTGGAATGTCATCTGCATCTTTTGCAAGTGCTATGCCACCTTGTGCATAAAAGCTGTTACATTTAAATGTCTCTCTTTTGTTGATAATGAGTACTTTTTTCTCTTTTGGTAGTAGTGAAGCAGCGTAGAGTCCAGCTACACCAGCTCCTATTATTATAACGTCGTATTGCATCATTTGCTTGGCTCTTTTATTATAAACTCAACATTATCATCACCTTGTGGCGCATCTTCGAGGTAATAGGGCGCTTTTTTATAGCCACAACCATTTAGGCTTAATGAAAAGCTTGATATAATTAAAATGTGAAGAATAGTTTTTAGGTTTTTTTTCAATAATTTTCCTTAATTTTTGGCTCAAAAAATCTTGAAACTAAACAAGAACTTGATAATAATATAGTAAGTATTAAAAGGGCTTTAACTTGAGCTATGCTAAATAATCTACCAAGATAACTGTAACGGATAGAAAATAAAATGACACTAGAAGAGACCATAAAACAACTCCCAGACTCTGCTGGCATCTACGAGTA
>JAQUFE010000025.1 GCA_028684815.1 Sulfurimonas sp. | reverse complement strand
TGTCTTGGAGCTGCAGGTGGTATAGAAGCAGTAACTTGCTTAATGGCTATGAGAGATGGTATCCTTCCTCCAACTATCAACTATAAAACTCCAGACGAAGCTTGTGATCTTGACTATGTTCCTAACATTTCAAGAAAAGCTGAGTTAAACGTGGTTATGAGCAACTCTTTTGGTTTTGGCGGAACTAACGGTGTTCTAATCTTTAAAAAACTCTAAAAAGGGACTCAAAATGGCAACATATTTAGATTTTGAATATAAAATCAAATTTATTCAAGAAGATATAATCTCTGCTCGTGTTCGTCATGATGAGGTCGAAGTAGAGAAACTTCAAGTAAATCTTGACAAGGAAGTTAAAAAAACTTTTAGTAACCTAACTCCTTTTCAACAGCTTCAACTTGCTCGTCATATAGATAGACCTTATGCACTTGACTACATTAACCTAATTATGCGTGATAAGTATGAGATTCATGGAGATAGACACTTTCGTGATGATGCTGCAATCCTTTGTTACATTGGATATATCGGTGATGAGAGAGTTGTGGTTATTGGAGAGCAAAAAGGTCGCGGAACTAAAAATAAGATAAGAAGAAACTTTGGTATGCCTCATCCTGAGGGTTATAGAAAAGCTCTTCGTGCTGCGAAACTAGCAGAAAAATTTAAACTTCCTCTTTTGATGCTAGTAGATACTCCGGGTGCATATCCAGGTTTGGGCGCAGAAGAGAGAAACCAGAGTGAAGCGATTGCCCGAAACTTACTAGAACTCTCAGAACTAGATACCCAGAGTGTCTCTATAGTTATTGGAGAGGGCGGAAGTGGTGGAGCTTTAGCAATTGGTGTGGCGGACAGATTTGCAATGATGCGCTACTCTGTATTTAGTGTTATCTCGCCTGAGGGCTGTTCTGCTATACTTTGGAATGACCCTAAAAAAGCAGAAGCTGCTACAAATGCTATGAAGATTACAAGTGGAGACTTAAAAAAACTAGGTCTTATAGATGATATCATAGATGAGCCACTTATAGGTGCTCATAGGGATAAAGAAGCTGCGGCAGTTGCTATTGCTGATTATTTTTTATCTAGCGTTAAGTCTTTAAAAGAGATGAGCAAAGAAGATAGACTTCAAGCTAGGTATGAAAAACTAACAGGTATCGGCGCTTACGCAGAGTAAGCCGAATCTTCTTTCTTAACTTCTTTCTCTTCTTCTTTTTGACTTTCTAACAAAAGAGGGTCGAATTTTGGTCTTTTTAATCTTTTAGCATCTTTACTAAACTTTATAAGATTCTCAACACTCTTAATCTCTTTATCTTTTTTTCTAATACTCTCAAGCGAGAGTTTAAATAACTCATAAGTAGTTATAACATCACTCATAGCTCTGTGATGGGTTGCTTCTGGGTTTAAATTAAACGTATCATTTAAGTAAGACAGAGCATATCTATAGGAGACTATGCTTCTTTGGGCGATAGCGAGTGAACATAAAGAGCGATTTAAAAGAGGCTCTAACCCTATCTTTTGCATACTAAGGGAGATAAAACTATAATCAAACTTCACATCATGTGCTACAAAAATAGAGTTAGCTAAAAAAGTTTTAAACTTATAAAGCACATCTTTAAGAGGTGGAGCATCTTTTGTATCTTCAACGTAGATGCCAGTTATTTGACTTATATGTACATTTATCTCTTCGCATTTTACAAGAGACTCGAACCTATCTATAACTTTTCCATCTTTGATTTTAAGAGCTGCTATCTCTATAATCTGATGTTTCTCTATCTTTGAACCATTTGTCTCAATATCAACTATACAAAATTCCCCATCAGATATGGATGTAAATCTTGTAGAGAAATAGTAAGATCCATGGTGTTTTATGATTTCTAAACCCTGTGAGTGCCAAAGTTCTAAGCAAAAATCTAGTTGGCTAACATCTATTTGAGATTTTAAATGCTCTAGTGCCAAGCCTTTGTTTGATAGTTTTTGGATACTTTTTGCATCTAGTGCGAAATCATTAGTGAGCATTGGCTATAAACTCTCTTACTTTTTTAGCATCTTTTTTGCCATGAGAAATCTCAACTCCACTACTTACATCAGCACCATAAAAACCATACTTTTTTAAAGATGCCACATTAGAAGCGTCAAGTCCGCCAGCTAAGATAATTTTAGAGCAATCAACCCCGTTAAACCATTCGATGTTAAGCCTCTTTCCAGCTCCACCATAACTCTCACAATAGGCATCTATAAGTCTATATTCATCACTAAAGGCCAAAATATCCTGTGCATCCTTAGCTCTTATAACTTTGATATAAGGGACGAAAAGCTGTTTAAAGAGAGCATCTTCTGCCTCAAAATGTATTTGAGCTAGAGTGCATCCAGACTCTTGCATATAGGAGTTTATAACTTGTGCGTCAGCGTTTACAAAGAGACCTACTTTTTCTACAAAGGGAGGAAGTTTTGAGATGATTGCTTGTGCATCACTAGGTGAGATATATCTAGGAGATTTTTCATAAAAAACAAAGCCAAGTGCATCTGCGCCTGCATCTATGGCACTCATCGCATCTATATAAGAAGTTATTCCACAAATCTTAGTCTTCATTATATTTCTAAACCTTCAGTGAAGCTATTGCATCTTTTTTTGAGGCATGGTTAAAAATATAGCTTCCAGCAACTACTATATCAACGCCCACATCTTTTAGGCTCTGTACATTTTTATCGCTCACTCCGCCATCAACTTCTATAAGGCAAGCAGGATTTAGTCTCTTTCTCATCTCATTTAGTTTAGCAGCTTTTGGGATAACACTCTCTATAAAACTCTGTCCACCAAAACCAGGATTTACACTCATAAGTAAAACCATATCTAAATCTTTTAAGATGTACTCTAGAGCTTCTGGCGGAGTGTGCGGGTTTAAAACTATGGCTGGTTTTATGCCAAGTGAGCGAATTTTTTGGATGAGTCTATGGGGATGTTTCTCCTCTTCTATATGAAAAGAGATATACTCTGGTTTTAGTGGTGCAAAAAGTTCAACAAAAAAAGTGTTGTTTTGAACCATAAGATGAATATCTAGTGGTTTTGTAGCGCACGCAGCAATGGCAGAGACGACAACAGGTCCAATGGTTAAGTTTGGCACAAAGTGGCCATCCATAACATCTACATGGACTAAATCACATCCGCTAGAGCATATATCTTCTATATCTCTTTGAAGATTGCCAAAGTCAGCTGACAAAACGCTAGGGGCTACTAACATTAATATTCCTTATATAGATGAGAGCTAAACTCTCATTTTGATTGAATGTTCTGAACAATTATTAAGTTGGATCCTGAATCAAGTTCAGGATGACGCGCGTCTCGTCAAGTTCAGGATGACGCATGTCTCTTCAAGTTCAGGATGACGCATGTCTCTTCAAGTTCAGAATGACGCATCTCCCGTCATTCCGTGCTTGACACGGAATCTAGTTTATAGATTGATTCAGAAGTTTTAATTTTGTAATTATACAGATGCAAGCTTTTATCTAGTTAAGAAAAAGAGGAACTTGTCATCATTAAAAGATAGCTCAACTTGAACACCTTTTCTATCTTGAATCACTTCTAAAAGACTATCTATATTGCTATATGTCCGAGGAAGTGTTATATCTACGCTTATATTTTGGTCTGAGAGAAGGGTTTTAATCCTTCCTCCAACTATATTTACAAGCTCTGCTAAGGTATCTAAGATAAGTTCTATATCGTTGGTATTTTCCCCTATAAGAAGCTCACAAGCTTTTTTTGCGATTGCCTTAGGAAAAACTAAGATTACCATTCCATCTAAGTCTCCATAATAACCAATAGAACTAGCGATTTTATCCGCTTTGTCTTTTATAGTTATGGTTTGAACTTCGGCTGATTGTTTGATGGCTTTGGAGTTAGTCATCATCTCTATAGTAACCACTGTTGCATCTATAAACCTTGGTAGTTCGGTCACAGTCTGTTTGTTTATCACCCTTTTAGTTTTTGTATTTGCTGCGCTTGAAGCTCCAAGTTCCTTGAGTAGTTTTTTGTTTTTTAAGATATCGTCCATCTGATCATAAAACAAGATGCCAGCATCTTCGAGTGTTTCTTTAAAGGTATCTGTAGTCTTTTCAAAGTCCATACCTACAAAACATATATTAGCGTTATATTCAGCTGCAGAACTCGCTAATTTTGAGAAGAAATTTAGTGCGTGAACATTCATACTGATGACTTTGTAGGCATCAAATATAAAGAGTCTAAAGCCTACATTTAGAGAGTTATTGTGATATTGGATATTGAATTTACTTGAAATTTCTGCATCTAAGAAGGAAGATATGGAGTAGATAATAGCATTGCCTGTAACTCTTGTAGCTATCTTTTGCCCCATTTGACCTAGATATGTTAAGTCGATCACAGCATCGTAAGCGCCTTTGTTAGAGGATTTTTCTCTAAATTCTTGTTTTGTTTGAGCAATGATAGGATTGTGCCCATTGTCATGAAGCTCTATAGCCATCGCTGAGCGCTGAGATTTGTCATCACTATAGATTAATACATTTTTATTTTGTTTTTGAAATGAGGAGGAAAAAAGATAGGCGATATCTATGGTTTTATATAAGGAGAAGTACATTTTATCTTGATAAAAGACATTGATAGCTTTGTATTTTTTCTCATCGTAATCACAAAAGCCAACTGTTGCGTGATTTTTCTGACGTACTTTTGAAAATAGTTTCATGAATATATCAAGTCCATTTTTGTTAAAAAATACAACTCGTTTTAGTGAAACTAAAATCATATCAACATCTAATGCTGTTGTAGCTTCAATGTCTTCTATACTTAAAAAAGCGCTACTACTGTTTCCATCTAAAAAGCCTTGAGGGGTAAATACACCCACTCCATTTTTAACAACCGCTCTCACTCTATCTCCATCAGTGTGGCAAAATCATCATAGATATCACCTATAAAATCTACTTGAAAATCAAGAAAATCATTTAGGCCAGCCTCTACAAAAAGAGGTTGAGAAAGCTCATAAAAAAGTAGCAGATGCATCCACTTTGCAAGTAAGTTTATCTCCTCATTAGAAGAAGGTTTTAGCCCTGAACTCGCTTGTATTATCTCGCCTATCTCTTTTGGCATCTCCCATTTAACAGCAATTTGTTCGCAGATATCAAATAAACCCATTCCACAAAGACGAATTAAAATGGTGTTATAGTCAAGATTTTTAGCAGACCTTAGGAGTTTTACGTCTTCGATTCTTTGGCAAAAAAGGGCTTCTGCAACTATGATACTAGCTGGAAGAAGAGCTATTGAACTTGCTGTGTTTTTATCTTCTTTACCTAAATGTTTTAAAATTAGCTCCCATCTTTTTGAGAGCCTTGCTTGAAGTTCATAGAAAGTTTTTGCATTTAGTTTAAACAGTAACCATTTTGATGGACTCAAAAGTGTGGTCATATAGTTGTAAACTGTTTGCTGTGAACCTGAGACACCTAAGATGCCAAATATTTGAGAGATATCTTTTACTTCATGTGAAAAGCCATATATGGGTTTATTTACTAAGCTTTTAAGATATTTTGCAAGAGCTAAATCTGTTTGGGCAACCTTTGAGGCTTTTATAAGTTCACCACTATTTAAGAGAGCCAACGTCTCTCTTAGTGCCTTTGGAGCAGGTGGAATCTTCTCTATAAATTCATCAATTTTGTCTTTTGTTATCATTTTCTCTTCATTTTGGCTATAATTTTAATACATTTTATCTGTATATTTATAAAATAGCTATTAAGTCTATTTATGCTTTGTTTATTCAAACATGAAACTGCCTTTAAGCTGGAGTTTTGCTTTACATTGATATAATTCGCAACTTTTAAAAACCTAAAATTAAGGATTCTAGCATGGCAAGAAGATGTGCTATTAGCGGCAAAGGCCCTATGACTGGGAACAATGTTTCTCATGCAAAAAACAGAACAAAGCGTCGTTTTTTACTAAACTTAAGATCAGTGCGTATCACATTAGAAGATGGTACAACTAAAAAGATTAAAATTTCAGCAAGAGAATTACGCACGTTAAAGAAAAACTCGTAAGAGCATAGGAAAATAAGTTGAATCTTTTTAAAAGGATTCGCAACTTCCTACACTGGGAGTCTGCTCCCAAACCTCAAACAAGACTTCTTCCTGAAGTCTACTCGCACCTCAGAAAATTTCGTTTACCACTTATACTAACAATAATGACTATGTTAATTGGAACAATTGGCTATGTACTTTTAGAAAAAGTACCCCTAATAGATGCCATTTATCAGACAGGTATTACATTTACTACAGTTGGTTTTGGAGAAGTTTTTGAAGTCTCACATGCAGGACGACTCTTTACTATAACACTTATTATTGCAGGTTTTGCCGTATTTACTAGTGCTATTGGTATTGTTGTAGGAGAATTAAACAGAGGAACAATTTTTAAGATTTTAAAGGAGCGAAAAATGTTATATAAGATAGCAAGACTAAAAAAACATTTTGTTGTTTGTTATCATAATGATTACACTCTTGAAGTCACAAAAGAGTTAAGAAAAAACCATATTCCTTTTGTTGTTGTAGATCCAAGAGAAGAGATTCATGAGTGGGCGATAGAGCATAATTATCCAACATACTTAAAAGCAGAACCTCATGCTGAGCTCTCAATGTTAAAGGCGCATCTTGCATCTGCAAAGGGTCTTATAACTCTCTCTGCATCTATAGCTGATAATATAGCTCTTATCGCTTCGGTGAGGCTTTTTGAAAAAGAGCATTTTCTGCCACGACCATACTATGTTATATCAGCGGCTGAGGCTATGAATGATGTTGAGAAGCTTAAGAAACTAGGGGCTGATACAGTTGTCTCACCTACAAAATTAACAGCTCAAAGAGTTAGTGCAATGGCAGCTCGCCCAGATATGGAAAATCTTTTAGAAGAGTTTTTATATAAGAGTGATAATCCCCTAGACATGGAAGAGGTAGAGGTTCCAAAGTATAGTTGGGCAGTTCTAAAGAAGATAAAAGAGACACATATTCGCCAAATTACCAACACTTCAGTGATTGGTATAACAAAAAAAGATGGTAAATTTATCTCTATGCCAAAGGGTGATGTACTCATTACTAGTGAGTGTAAACTTCTTATTATCGGCATGCAAAGTGATATAGCAACCACAAAAGAGTTACTTAGAAAAAGAACTAAACCTAAGGAGTTGAGATTTGTATAATATAGTTCAAACAACAGATGGAGTCTGTGCATCAGAGGGATTTTTTGCTGATGGAGTAAGTGCAGGGCTTAAAAAAAACAATGCACTAGATATGGCTTTTATCTATAGCGATAGCGAGTGTGAAGTGGCATCTATGTTTACTACAAACAAGATGTTTGCAGCACCTATAAAGCACTTTAGAGCTAAAGGCGACTTTAAGACTAACTTTGTGCTAATCAACTCAAGAAATGCAAATGCAATGACTGGTCAAGCTGGAGTTGAAGATATAGATGAAGTTTTGAGCAACTGTTCAGAGATGCTAAACCCTATTATGAGTTCAACTGGCGTTATTGGTGTGAGACTTCCAAAAGAGAAAATAATAAATGGCATGAAGCTTTTTGATATCAGAAAGAAAAACCCAAACAATGCAGCAAAAGCCATTATGACTACTGACTCATTTTCTAAAGAGATAGCTCTAAGAGTTACACTTGATGATGGCAGTAGCTTTAGCATTGGTGCAATGGCAAAAGGTGCTGGGATGATAAACCCTGCAATGGCTACGATGCTATGCTTTATAACTACAGATGCTAAAGCCTCAAAAGAAGAGATGCAAGAGATTTTAGATGAAGTGACAAAGACAACTTTTAATGCTATTAGTGTTGATGGAGATACCTCTACAAATGACACAGTTTTACTCTTAAGTAACTCTAAAAGTGGTGCTTACAATAAAGACGCTTTTAAAGAGGCTCTATTTAAAGTTATGCATTTTTTAGCTCTAGAGATGGTAAGAGATGGAGAAGGTGCTACAAAGCTTGTGACTTATAATATTACAGGCGCAAAAAATGATAAAGAAGCTGAGATAGTTGCAAAGACGCTAAGCGATTCACTTCTAGTTAAAACTGCTCTTTTTGGAGAAGATCCAAACTGGGGAAGAATAGCATCTACAGTTGGAGCTAGTGGAGTTGAAGCTTATGAAGAGAAGCTAAAGATTTCATTTGATAATCTCTGTGTCTATGATAGAGGCAGACTAAACTTCGACGCAGAGATGGAGAAAAAATGTGCAGTGGTAATGAGCCATAAAAAGTTCACTATCTCCTGCGACTTAGGTATAGGAGAAGGTAGTTTCAAAGCCTATGGATGTGATTTAGGCTATGAATATGTAAAGATTAATGCAGACTATAGAACTTAGAATATAAAAAACTATTTGAGGGTTGGCGATTATCAACCCTTGCTACTTAAATCATTATTCCCTTTATCATAAAAAACAACATAGCTGCTAGAATTGCCGCTGCAGGAACAGTCACAACCCATGCGGTTATAATCTTTTTGATAGCCTCTCTTTTTACATACTCAACTTTTTTAGCTTTTTTGATACTCTTTTTTGTAGATTTTATCTGTACTTTTTCTATAGCTATGTTTTTATAGAGGTCTACAATTCTTTCATAGTCCTCTTGAATCTTGCCTTCTTTTGCTTCTAAGGTTAAGAGTTCAGAATTTAATGCGTTAAGAACTTCTCGGTCTTCGATGATGCTTTGTTTATCATCTTCTATGGTTCTATCGACTGTATTTAAGTCCATCCACTCTCTTAAAAAACCAACACCAAAAACACCACCAATAGCGATGTGAGTTGAGCTAACAGGTAGTCCTAACTGAGATGCTATGATGACGGTAATAGCTGCAGCCATAGCAATCGAGAATGCTCTTATCTGGTCAAGCTCTGTAATTTCGCTACCAACAGTTTTGATAAGTTCTGGTCCATATAGAGCAAGTCCTAAAGCAATACCTAAAGCACCAACGGCCATAACCCATAAAGGAATAGATGAGTTAGAAGATATTCCACCATTTACAACTGCATCGTTAATGGCAGCCAATGGCCCGATAGCATTTGCTACATCGTTAGCACCGTGAGCGAAACTCAGAAGTGCAGCTGCGAAAATTAAGGGGATAGTAAAGAGTGTATTTACAGATGCTTTTGTGTTTTCAAGCAGAGTTGTGTTTGAGCCAACCCTTTGCTTTACAATAAAATAGACTGCTACAGCTATTATGAGTCCTAGCGTAAATGCAACAGACATAGCTGGTTTTTCGCTCATATCTATAGAGACAAAAGGGATAAGATTTAATGTATTAACAGTTTGTGGCCATATTTTTGAAAAACCTTTTAGCATAAGGTATGTTACAAAAGCCCATGCCATTATAGATACAAAGATAGGGACATATTTTTTTGCAGCTAAAATTTTGTCATCTTTAAAAACGATTGATTTCTTAATAGCAAAAAGAAAAAGTGCTGCAACAATTCCACCCAAAATTGGTGAAATAATCCATGATGTAGCAATTTTTGCCATAGTACTCCAAGAGACTACAGAGAATCCAGCAGCGGCAATTCCAGCCCCCATAACGCCCCCAACTACAGAGTGGGTAGTAGATACTGGGGCGCGCATCATAGTAGCGAAGTTAAGCCAAAGCGCAGCCGCTAAAAGTGCAGCCATCATTGCCCAGATAAAAGGGTTGGGATTGTCTCCAAAAGCTGTGATATCAACGATACCGCTTTTAATGGTATTTACCACTTCTCCCCCAGCGATCAAAGCTCCAGCAGCTTCAAAAACAGCAGCGATAATAATAGCAGTAGTTAGAGTTAGCGCTTTTGAGCCGACTGCAGGTCCAACATTGTTGGCTACATCGTTTGCGCCAATGTTCATAGCCATATAGGCGCCAATGAGTGCAGCTATAGCTAGAAACATGTTGTTAGAAATCCCGCCATTACTTAAAAAACTAAAGGTTAAAACACCTATCATAAAAAAGAGTGAAAAACCTAGTCTTGTAAAGTCAGTTCCACTCTTCTTTAAAGCAGTTTTTTCTAGTTTTTTAAAAGTTGAAATCTCCATTATTACCCCATAAATATAGTTTAAAAATTATACCTTGATTTGCATTAAAGAGTGCATCAAAGTTGCTATGGCACATTTTAAATGCCCTTGTATATCTAATCTTTTTTTTGCAAATATGCATACTATTTTATATATGCTTTTATAATTTCTTGGCGGTCGATAGGTCTATCTGCACCGCTAGAGCCAAAAGTAGCAACACTATTTAATTTTTGGAGAGTAAGCATTGATTCATGTGTTGCTTCGCCAAAAATTGTGTGCCTTCCGTTTAACCAAGGAGTCTCTGCCGTTGTTATAAAAAACTGACTGCCATTTGTATGAGGTCCAGCGTTTGCCATAGCTAAGATGCCAGGTTTGTTAAATGTTCTGTTTTTATACTCATCTTTGAAGCTTTTGCCCCAAATACTCTCTCCACCACGACCACTCTCAGTTGGGTCTCCACCTTGAACCATAAAATTTTTAATGATTCTATGAAATGCTATACCATTGTAATAACCATTTTTTACATGTGTCGTAAAGTTCTCCACTGCTAGTGGTGCAATATCATTAAAGAGTATAAGCTCAATATTACCTTGTGTGGTCTCTAAGATTACACGCTGTTTTTTTTCATCCGCGCTTAGATTTATGCTTAGTATTAGCATAATTGAAAGTAAGATTTTAATCATATTTTTCCTTTTGTATTTTGTGCTTTGGCACTTTTTTTTATAAAGTTTATAGAGAGCGTATTGTAGCTAAACTGAAGAGGCTTTGAGTTTTGGTTCATCAAATTATTAGTATTTAGGAGAGAAAAATGAGAATACGACAGATATGCTAAAACTCACTGCTCTTTAGCAGTGAGTTTTAAAAGATTACTTTCCAGCAGCGACGCGGTCTTTAAGACCTTTACCAGCTTTAAACTTAGGAACCATTTTGTCTTGAGTTGTATAAGTTTTATCAGTTCCTGGAACTTTACCACTCTTACCTTTTTGAAGGCTTGAAACAAAACTACCAAAACCAACTAAAGATACATCCTCTTTTTTTACTAGTGCTGCTGTTACAGCCTCTGTAAACGCCTTGATTGCAGCTTCTGCTTCAACCTTAGTCTTATACTCACCACATGATTGTACTAATTCAACAAATTGAGCTTTATTCATATATTTACCCTTAGATTCATAAAGATTTCCGAGATTATTTTGCGTAAGCACCACAAATACTTATGCTTAAATAATTCAGCTATGGATACTTTATAGTTTATTTGCTTAATTTTTTCTTCTTTTTACCAAAAATAGTGATAAATTGCGATAATTTCGACTCTTTTATTCCTATTTTAGCCATCTTAAGTAGCCTTGAGACATTTAAACTTATGTTTTTAGAGATGTCTATTGATGTGTATTGCTTCAATCTTGAGTATTTATCATCGCCTTTGCTAATTGAGAGAAATATCTCTTCAAGGGAGTCTCTCTCTTGCTTTGTTAATGCACCCATTTATTGTTCCTCATGTAGTTTGTTTATTTTTCTAACAGCTCTAATGATTTCATCATCATCCAATTCACCTAACATCTTCATCACAATAGTAGCGGCTTGAGGCTTCGCGCGTCCAAGCTTCCAGTCTTGATATGTGCGCATAGGTATCCCTAGTGAAGCAGCCATATCTTTTAGGGATATTTTTCTGCCATTATTTTTTGACTCTAGAGAGTTATGAAGTATGTTAAATAGATCATCAATTTGCATAAAAAATTATACGGATTAAATACTTAAATATACATTTATTATGTGAATTTATAATATTATTTGTATTTAACATGCCATATTACTTTTGTATTATACTTTATCATTCTGTAAATATACTTATATAAATATATAACATACGGTATTCCGTATATAAATTATAAAAAATGGGAACTCTAAAAGATAGAATTTTTAAAATTATTTATTTTTGGATTTTTTTAAAGAGAGATTGTTTTTCTAACAGGTTCTAGCGTTATTTTGTCGTCATTTACACTTAAGTAGAAAGGTTTATAGCTTTTTGCTTCTGTTTTATAAATCAATTCTTTAGAGTTAGCTAAAGTAAATACTATAGAGTTTAATCCTCTTAGAGGCTTATGGATAGTTATTTTAGCTCTTAGAGCAGAGTTTTGGATAGATGAAATTTCATCTTTTAAAAGTCTTATGTCATCTTGTATCTTTTTAACATGAGAAATATTATGTCTTTTAGCATCTTCTAGTTCATCTTTTAGTTTGTCAATATCTGCATCTAAAAGTTTAACTTTTGAATTAAGTATGGGGATATCTTTGTAGTTTATCTTAAATAGATTGTCCTCTCCGCTAACAAGGTTAATCTCTATAGATTCGCTAGCATATACTTTTAAGTTGCTTTTTACATGCCCGATTTTTACATTTTGAGCGTAAATGGTTCCGCCAAGGCAGGCTTCAATCTCTACATTTGTTGCATTTACTGTGCCGCCTTCAAGTAGTGCTATCTTTGCATTATGACATCTTAGTGTGCCTTTATGCCTGTTAATCTTCGCAGTTTTTGCAAACTGCATAGAGTCTTTGTGAGTAGCCCCATCTATTTGTAAATCAAGTGCCTCTAAGATGCTGTTTGACCCGATATGACCATTTACGTGAATTTTTTCGCTCTTTAGCTCGACTCCCTCGCCAATACTATCCTTAGTAGTGTCATCTTGAGATACAAGAACTTCTATATTGTTATCCTCAGCTTTTGAGATGCTGCTTTCAATTCTTGAGAGTTTTTTCATTCTCAATTTATTGTTAACGCTAAAAATTTTCTCATTTAGTATGACAAAACCTTTACATTTACTTTTATAAAATTTTTTATGCTCATCTTCTTCTATGTAGATGCTATCTTCATCGATTGGGGTTTGTAAGTCATCATAGCTATTTAAATAGCTACTATCGATGTGTTCTCCAAGAGAATTGAAACCACTTTTTGCATAGCTTGGTTTTTTGTACTCTGCTAAGATTTCATGTGCCTCTACTTCTATGACTTTTTGTTTTTTAAGTGGATCTTTTTGTTCAAACCAAAGTATAAGTTTTCCAGCTTTTGCAACATTTGGCTCAATACCATCAAAAAGAGGTATACGTACTTTTTTTACAAATTTATCTTCATAAAGATGCTTTATAAAGGCTCTTAGTGCCTTTAACATACTCTCATCAAAGAGTCCTGTTAGGATATTGTTTTTAGCTTTTATCTTGTTAAATTCTCTAACTAAAAGTGTATAGGTCTCGCTAGGTTTGCGGCTTTTATAAAGTATGTGTGAGTCTGGATGCAAGATGATTTTTGGATGAGTTTTGTGAGAGTCTTGCTCTAATGTATAGTTCAGTTTTACTATTACTTCTGTTGGAATTTTGGGAATTATAGTATAGATTTGTCTTAGCTCTAGATGGTTATTTAAGATAGATGCCTCATCTTTATAGTGCTCTTGAATATTTTCATTAAAAAGCCTAAAGCTCTCATCAGAGCTTGTTTTTATATATGTTTTGGTCTCTTGTATGTCAAAATCACACTCATTTAAGGGAGTTAAATTTTGGGCTGCAAAATTGCTCATAGCAGCTTTGATATTTTTTGTTTTAATACCTTGTAATATTTCTTGACCCATAAACTGCCTTATCCTAATATGAGAGGAGGTCGCTATAGTCATACTTTGAAAAATCCAAGTATAATTTCCCGTCTTTTTGAAGCACTCTAATATCGTTGTCATAAACAGACAAAAATCTTCTTTTAATAACTTTTCTTTGATAAGACTTAATATTTAGTCCTTTTAAATACTCTTTTAGCTCAACTACATCAAAGTTTTGTTCTTTTTTTTGAGCCTTGTTTTCAAGAGTTTCAACTTCGTGGACGGTGCGCTCTTGCTGTTCTTGCAACATTTTTGCATTTATAAGCTCTAAAATATTTTTTAGTTGTTCATCTTTTTTGTTATAAAGTTGCTCTATTTTGTTCATCTCATCGCGGAGCATCTGCTCTTTATCATCTATGAGCCCATCTATCTTCTCTTCAAGTTGCAAAATCTTCTGCTTAAGCTGTGCATTTTCTCTTTGGTAGAGTGCTATAACAGTTGCAACGGTAGTTTTTGGCCTAGATGGAACTTTTGTCATTGTTTTTGTCTGTCTGATCTCTTGAGGTTCACTAACTAAAATGGCATCATCGACTAAGATATAAGTTATAGAGTCTTCAATTATATAGTCTAGTTTTTTCGCTCTTAATTTAGAGTTTATCATCTCTTTTGACATTTTAAACCTTTTTGAATACTCATCTATAGTTAGTCTCATCCTAATGTCCTTCTTGTAAAAAGTTGAGTGAAAATTTGTGTTGAATTTAAGTAAAATATATGTCACTAAATTTTTTAGCATTTTAGCATAAAAACATTACAAGAAAGTTATTTCAAATAAAGCTTATATTATAATCACAGTCATAATCAAAATTTAGGAAGTGACATGAGCAAAGGTGTATTAGATATCGTAAAACCAGGCGTTCTTTTTGGAGAAGATGTACAAAAAGTTTATAGTATGGCAAAAGAGGTAGGGTTTGCTATTCCTGCTGTAAATGTTGTCTCAACTGACTCCATCAATGGAGTTTTAGAAGCTGCTGCAAAGGTAAAATCACCTGTAATTATCCAGTTTAGTAATGGTGGTGCATCTTACTTCGCAGGAAAAGGTCTTAGTAATGAGGGCGAAAAAGCTGCAATAGCTGGTGCAATAGCTGGTGCAAAATATGTCCATATGATGGCTGAAGTTTATGGTGTGGCAGTTATCCTCCATACGGATCACGCTGCAAAAAAACTTCTTCCTTGGATAGATGGACTCCTAGACGCAGGTGAGAAACACTTCAAACATACGGGTAAAGCACTCTACTCATCACACATGCTAGACCTCTCAGAGGAGATGCTAGAGGAAAATATCTCTACATCTAAAACTTACCTAGAGAGAATGAGTAAAATCGGCATGAGCATCGAGATAGAGTTAGGAGTCACTGGTGGAGAAGAGGATGGAGTTGATAATACTAGCGTTGATAACTCTCTTTTATATACGCAGCCAAAAGAAGTAGCTTATGCTTATGAAGAGCTAAGCAAAGTATCTTCACACTTTACAATAGCAGCATCTTTTGGAAATGTTCATGGAGTATATAAACCTGGAAATGTACAATTAACTCCAAAGATTTTAGATAACTCTCAAAAATATATAGAAGAAAAATATAAAACATCTGCTAGACCTGTAAATTTTGTCTTTCATGGCGGCTCAGGTTCAGCTCCATCAGAGATAAGCGAAGCTATAAGTTATGGTGTAATTAAGATGAATATTGACACAGATACTCAGTGGGCACTATGGTCTGGGATAAAAGCTTATATAGAGAAGTATAATGACTACTTACAAGGTCAAATAGGCAACCCAGAGGGTGAAGATAAGCCAAATAAGAAGTACTATGACCCTAGAAAATGGTTAAGAGCTGGACAAGAGACTTTAGTTAGTCGTGTTGAAGAAGCATTTAAAGATTTAAATGCGATTGGTAGAAACTAAGAATACAAACAAATTCAGAGATTTTAGAAAGTGTCTAAAATCTCTGACTACTACATACTTTTCATAATTTACTAATTGAATGTTTGAATAGTTATTAAGTTGGATCCTGAATCAAGTTCAGGATGACGATTTGTTTGTTCATTCAGGATGACGGTTTGTTCATTCAGGATGACGGTTTGTTTGTTCCGGGTGTCACCTGTTTCGTCATTCCGTGCTTGACACGGAATCTAGTTTATAGATTAGTCAGAAGTTCAATTTTATAAATTTTACTTCTTAGCTTAGCGTTTTAGAAGTGAAATTATTGAAATATACGAATTTTTCTTCTAAAGGTTTCATAACAGCAGTTAACTTTTCTATATCTACTTCTGCTTTGGCTTCTAAGACTGATAGCGCATAATAATAACTTGTTATTAACTCTTGTAGTTCCCAGATATCAACGTGTTTTGTTAAGCCCTCAATTTGTCGTAAATTACTTATTTTGTAATTTATCTCTTTTTTAATGCTCGTTAACATCTCTACCTACTTAAATAAAATTATGAACAAATAGTATCATGAGGGTGTAACATTAGTGTTACATTTATAATTTTGTACTTATGTATAACTAAAAACATCATAGATATTACATAAATATGACACGCATAGTGTAGAATGTAAAACATTTTTTAAGGATAGTCTATGCGCATTATGCTCGTCGAAGATGAATATCTACTCAATAAAGCAATTAAAATATATTTAAGTAGTAAAAATATGGAAGTTGATACTTATCTAGATGGACTAGAAGCACTAGATGCTATTAATGCAGGATATGATATTTTTATCCTCGATATTGATATACCGCATATTAATGGAATAGAGATACTTGAAGAAATCTATAGACTCTATCCTACTTTGCCAGTTATCATGATAAGTGCTACGATAGATATAAGTATGATTACCAAAGCTTATGAAAAAGGGTGCAGTGACTATCTTAAAAAGCCATTTGACATAAAAGAGCTAGAACTAAAAATACATGCTTTAACACGTTCAAATGAAGAACTTATAGAATTTTCATCTAAACTATTTTATAACAAAGCAAAACATGAACTAAACAGTGATGGCAAAGTTCTTACTTTAACAAACAAAGAGAGCAAGTTTTTAAATCTTCTCATATTAAATAGAGGTAAAATTGTCTCTTATAGTGATATAGAGAGTGCTGTATGGGGTTTTGATACTAGAAGTGTTCATATCAGACAATTAGTAAATCGCTTACGTTCAAAATTGCCAAAAGAGTTAATCCAAAATCGTGTTGGAGAAGGGTATATTATTTTATGAAGAGTGCATTGGCTTTGATTTGTGTGACTAGTCTGCTTCTTGCCGAAGAAGTAAGATTAGATCCAATATCAGTCGAAGATAGGATGACAAATGATACTATTTTTGTAGCAAATGAAGAAGATTTCCTAACAACGCGCAGCATCTATCTGCAAGATAAACTAGAAAGAGATGTTTCATTTACTACAGTTGCTGACCCAAAAGGTGAGGTTGCTGTCTCTTTTCGTGGACTTGATTTTAAAAATACAAACTACGTAGAAGATGGAATACCTCTATACCGTGGTGTCAGTGGTTTGGTTGATACTGGTTTTAATATGAATGATGCAGAAGTTAAGATGCACGATGGCTCAGGAACTTCTTCTTTGGGCGTATCTTCAGCAGGTGGTGAAGTGGAGATAAGGTCAGTTATGCCAAGAGATGAAGTTGAGATGAAACTAAAGAGTTCTATATCAAACAGTGATGAATATTACCATGCGCATCTTGGGAGTTCAAAAGATAGTATATATATACAAACAGAAGCTAGTTACTACTATCGCTCAGCTTATAAATTATCAGACGACTATGTTCCTACTTAGTACAAAAAAAAGGCAAAAGGGTAAACTCTGATAAAGAGCAAAAAAACTTTTCACTTAAGGGTGGAATTTTCGTGAGTGATGACTTGCATCTAGCTGCCAAAATAAGCACTTCAAGAGCAGAATATGGTCTCGCTCCAAATATTTACACTAACTTAACAGCTCCAGTTATAGATGCTTACTCCCGCATAGATAGAAAGGATTTGAATTCATTTTATCTCTATGGTGACTATAGTGTTAGTGATTTGGAACTTAGCATGAGAGCTTACTATGATGAATATTCTGATGTTTTTGCACTCTATAATGAGCCTACATATAAGACAACTTCGCCATTAGTTAATTATGATGATAATCGTTTAGGAACTATACTTAAGGCTAAGATAAACCATAAAAACGCTATAAACAGTTTCATCTTTCAAGCTGAAAAAAATGAACATAAAAGACTTGGTGGTGGACTTAACCGTGCCGAGTTTCAAGTAAATACATTTAAGCTAAGCTACCTAAGTGAGATAGAATTAACTCAACTATGGACTCTACAAGGCGGCATCTCTTATAACTTGGATAAAGAAGCAAAAGCATCTCAATCGAGTGAGCGCGCGAAAAACAAAAAAATAATTGATGCTCAAATGAGACTAGAGTATGCCGATAAACAAGAGAGTATATATGTAGGCATTGCTAAAAAAAGTCGGATGCCAAGTATGTTTGAGATGTTTTCATTCTTTCCTTGGGAGATTGCCAATCCTGATTTAAAACCTGAGAAAAGTATGCAATATACAACAGGATACAAATACTACTTTAACAAGCAAACAAAGATAGATTTATCACTATATTATTATGATATTAGTGATTTAATTATAAATCGTAGTAGTACCTATATAAACAGAGAGAGTGCTAAACATTATGGAGCAGAACTCAGGTTTTATAGTAAAAGTATAAAAAATCATGCTGTAAATATTTCATACGCTTACGCACACGCAAGAGATAGTGAAAATGAAGCGCTAGAGTTTATTGCAAAGCACAAAATAAAAATCGAAGATACAGTTTATTTAAATCAAAACTTCAAACTTTATCTTGCATATCAGTTTATGAGTTCACGATCTAGTGATAATTCAGCAACATATTCAGATGAACAGATGCAGTTATCTGCCTACCATCTTTTAGAAGCTCAACTATTGTACAAAATATCTAAGTCTATAGATGCTAGAGTTGGAGTGAAAAATATTTTAGACCAAGACTATGAACAAAGGTATGGATATCCTGCTGAGGGGCGTTGCTATTATCTATCTCTGCAGTGGCAACTATAAATGAGTAGAATGACTATAAAAGGACTTTTTTATACTTTAATTGTCTTTGCAATAGTGGTTGCTGTTGTATATATATCTGTAAATTATATATATATGAAAAACACAGTAGCAAAATCACTGCATAATGAATCTATAAACAAAGCCTACTATGCGACTAAAAAGTTGACTGAGCTAAATGATAAAGTCGCACGCGCATACTCAGATGCCAAAGAAGATATGTATGACTCTTTAAAACAGGCTCAGAAATATTTAAAAGATAATGGACGCAAAGCTTCACTTGATGAGTTAAAAAAACAGATAGAAAAAAACAGAGATGGCATCTACTATCATATCTACATAATAAATAAAGATTTTGTTATTGAAAATACTACTTTTGCTCCAGATATGGGACTTGATTTTCATATAGTCCCAGATGCATTAAAGGATTTGAAAAAAGCCTATCTAGACCCAGCTCATATTGATTTATCTAGTATAAAAAATGATGCTGTCACAAATGACTATAAGCGCTATATACTTCAGCGCTCACTTAGTGGTGATTTTTTGGTGCAACTAAGCCTAAATCTCGATAAGGGAAATAGTGTAAAAGATTTTTCTACTAACATGTCAAAGTCTATACCAGCACTTTTGAGTAGTGAGATTTACTCTATCTATTCTGATGAAAATATATATGATAATATCCATCTTGTTTGGTCGCAAAATTATATAAATATGACAAAAGCAGATCGTTTACTTAAAAGGGATGTTTATGATTTTTTTATGTCAAAGTTTGATCCC
Organism: Sulfurimonas sp.; assembly: GCA_028684815.1. GTDB lineage: Bacteria > Campylobacterota > Campylobacteria > Campylobacterales > Sulfurimonadaceae > Sulfurimonas. The sequence continues at coordinate 11,876 of JAQUFE010000025.1, read as the reverse complement.
AAAAATAGATTAAGTAAAAATAATTTCAAAGAAAATATCTTTGAATTTGTAGAAAAAGATCAATACAAAGACTTCTATTTTTACAAAGATAACCAATATATTCATCAGGTAATGATGCCATTTTACTCTTACTTAAACACTGATGAGGGAAGTGTTGAGATATTGTCCTTAGAGTTTGATGAGACTCAGGCAAAAGAGATAATAAGAAATATGAATATTATAAATATTTTCATCTGGATAACTTTAGCGATATTTGCTTATGTAGTTATCAGGTTAATAAATAGCCGTATTATAAAACCAGTAGCTATGCTTCAACTCAAGATGAAAAATAAAGATAGCGTAGAGAGAGATGTTATTTTAAAAAATAGTGATGAAATTAGCTCGATGATGCATATTTACAACCAACTTCTTCTAGATTTAAATCGTGAAATTATCACAAATGAAGAGTTACTAGAGCAATTTAAAGACTTCACTGGCAATGCCATACATCAGATTCGCACACCACTAAGTGTCATAAAAATTGTACTAGAGATGATTGAGACAAAAAACAGAGATGCCATCTTGCAGATAGAATCATCGCTGATTTCTATTGAACATATGTATGATTCGCTTGCCTATGGTCTGCAAAAAAATGAGATAGAATTTATTCCACAAAAATTGGATTTCTCAAAACTTTTAGAAGAACGTATCTCAATATTTTTAACTGTTGCGCGAGCACATGATAGAGAGATTTTCTCACAAATTGAACCAGATATATATGTAAATATAAACAAAACCGAAGCTGAATATCTTATTGATAACAATATCTCAAATGCGATTAAGTATGGTTCGTTAGCTAAAAAGATTGAGATAAGCCTATGCTCTATAGAAGATGAGGCAAAATTGTCAATTTTAAGTGCAGGAGAAAAGATCGAAGATAAAGAAGTTATTTTTGAGAGATATCATCGAGGGGATAAGAGTCGAAAAGGGAGTGGCGTTGGTTTGCATATGGTACAAAGTATATGTAAGAAAAGCTCTATCTTGATAAATATTGAGTATTTAGATGGGTGCAACAGATTTAACTACTATATTAGTAAAATATGACATGAATGTGACAACAAAAAGTTAGAATTTTGCAAGTGTTTAACATTTAGGATGCAGAGTGAAACTTTTAAAAAACATGTTTGGTATAAATACATCATCGCAAGATCTGTCTCTACTAGCTTTTTTACAGAGTCCAGTTGCTACTGTGATAACAGACTTACAAGGTATGATTTTAAATATAAACCATTCATTTACAAAGCTGACAGGTTATAGTGAACTAGATGTAAAAGATCAGAAAATGTCACTTTTAAAATCAGGTGAACACAATAACGCTTTTTACAAATTATTTTTAAATAAACTAATGATAAACAGTAGCTATGAGATAGAAATTCACAATAGATGTAAGAGTGGTCAAATACTCTTAATGAGTGAAAAAATAGTTAAAGCTAATTGTAATAAATCGAGCTATTTTATAATAACCCTTGAAGATATAACTGAACAAAAAAAGATATCAGAGAGATACCAGCACTTAGCTATGCACGATATGTTAACAGGTTTGCCTAACCGAACACTACTAAAAGATAGATTTTCTCATGCCCTCTCAAATGCAGTTCGTAGTAGTAAAAAGCTCGCGATATTGATGTGTGATCTTAATGAATTTAAGCAGATAAACGATACTTATGGACACAATATCGGGGACTTTGCACTAAAGGCTACAGCTAAGATGCTACAAAAAAATCTTAGAATAAGCGATACAATATCTCGTTATGGCGGAGATGAATTTGTAGTTATTTTAGAGCAGATAAACAGCGTTAAGGAAGTTGACAATGTAGTTGATACCCTAAACACAATCTTCCCACTTAAAATTGAAGTTCGTGGTAATAATTTTGATATAAGCATGAGCGTTGGATATTCACTCTTCCCTCAAGATGGAACTACCTTTGAGCAGCTCCTTGATTTAGCAGATAGAAAAATGTATATAAAAAAAGATAGCTATTATGGAACTTAAAAAGTAATAACTTTAAATTTATAATCTCAAAGATTTAATAGAATCTTATGCTTTTAAATTTTTATATATATCCACTATATTTTTAGTATGTGGATTTTCTAAGTGGTAGTGAGTTATGAGCTGATTTAGTCTGTTTTGGTTGAATCTCCAAAACTTCTTCTCATCAAAAGTCTCATCCGCTTTTACTCTTGTAAAAAGCTCTTCATGGCTCAGTTCACCAAAGCTCTCTTTGATGACTTTTAGTATAACTTTTAAAAGCTCCTCTTGAGACTCTTTTGTAGTGTCATCATCAGCTAAGGGTTTGTTTGGTAAAAACGCATAGATTTTCCAGATGCTAACAGTGAGCAAGGCTATAAAAAAGATCAACATCCAAGAAGAAGTACTTAATTCCATAAAAACACCCTATAAATTGAAATAGTTTTAAAAGTTTAGCTAAAATCTCATTATGAATGATAAAGTATTTACAAAACCCATAAAGAAGCATTTTGAATTTGATGAAGAGGTAGCTGCGGTCTTTGATGATATGCTCAAGAGAAGTGTGCCTTTTTACGAAGAATCACAAAAGATTACAAAGTTTTTTGCGCTAAAGAGTATAAAAAAAGGCTCTATAGTTTATGACCTAGGCTCATCGACTGCATCTCTGCTTATTAGCATCTCAAAGGATTTATCAGTAGATGCAAGGTTAGTCGGGCTTGATAATTCGGAGGCAATGTTAGAGCAAGCTAGAAAAAAAGCACAAGCCTTTGGAGCGAGCATAGAGCTAGAAAATGCTGATATCTTAGAGTATGACTATGAAAATGCAGATGTTTTTATAAGCAACTTCACCTTGCAGTTCATCCGCCCTTTGGTTCGTGAAGAGTTAGTTAAAAAGATATACAATTCACTAAATAGTGATGGCATCTTCATCTTTAGCGAAAAAGTTATAAGCCATCACTCAAAGCTAAACAAAGACCTCATAGAGTGCTACTATGGCTACAAAAAAGAGCAGGGCTATTCAGAGTATGAAATAGTTCAAAAAAGAGAAGCACTAGAGAATGTTTTAGTTCCATATAGTGAAGATGAAAATATCAAGATGGCGAAAAATTGTGGTTTTAAACATTGTGAAGTTCTCTTTCGCTGGGCTAATTTTGCTACCTTTATTGCTATAAAGTAACGCTGTTATCTCTAGATGCAAGAAACATTTTTCTCATTTCTTCTGAGGAAGAATGAGATTGTTAGTGACTTACTACTTTAAAATCTTTTAGCCCCACAATGCGTGGAGTCCATAGTGGAGAACCTCGTAGATAAGGCTTGATGCTTACTTACTGCGCCAATCGAATCCCAAGGCAAAAATTATTCCCTTCATTTAAGGGTATTACCAAACATTACCTTTAGGCTTTTCTTCCCTTCCTGTCCATGCATCCACAATCTTTCCGCCTGTTTCCATTATGGTTTTGTAGGTTACTATATCATCTTCTCCGCACTCTTTATGGTAGTAGCCTTGCAAGTCGTAGTACTCTTTGCAATCGCTATAGTACTTTGCTGAGATGCCATGTTTGTTCATGCATCCAGTTAGAAGAAGTGTTGAAATTATTAGCAGTATAGTTTTTATCATATCTTTTATAAAGCATTAGTTGTGCCAAATGCTCTAAACTTTAAAAGTCTCTTTTGTTTTGCAAAACTGAGTTAAAAAACATTCATCGCATTTTGGATTTTGAGCCTTGCAGATATAACGACCAAAAAGAACCATGCCTTGATGGAGTGCTTGAAGATTGTTTTTGAACTTTTTAACAAGAGTGGCTTCTGTTTTTGAAGCAGTTTTGTCATCACTAAGCCCCAATCTATGAGAGACTCTAAAGACATGAGTATCAACTGCCATTAAGTTTGCGCCAGTGTACTCTATCATCACAACATTGGCAGTTTTTTGTCCAACTCCAGCGAGAGTCATAAGCTCTTTTTCGTCCATGGGAATCTCTCCATCATAGACTTCAACAACTCTTTTTGCCATTTCTACGATATTTTTTGCTTTGTTGTTAAAAAATGAACAACTTTTTACAAGCTCTTTTACATCATCTAAAGATGCAAGCGCCAACTCTTGCGGATTTGGGTACTTCTTAAATAGTTCTGGCGTTATAAGGTTTACTCTTTTGTCTGTGCATTGTGCTGAGAGAGCTACTGCAATGACTAGTTCATAGGCATCTGAGTAGTTTAGCTCAGTTACAGCGTCGCTATATTTTTCAATGAAGAGTTTATGGATTTGCTCTATCTCTTTTTTTGTTGCTTTTTTCATAATGAGAAGTGTACTAAAATTTACGATATAAACCAAAAAAACGGGTTTGTTTAATAATGGTTAGTATAAAGCGTATAAACTTTTTGTCTAAAACAGATTTAGATGATTTTTTACTAGCAGACAAAAAATGAACTAAATTGAATTTTAAAAGATTTAATACTCAGGAATACTAATGATAAAAATGACTAAAATAGTTGCGACTATACTTCTTGCAAGCTCACTAGCATGCGCTACAACACTAGTTTCAGTAAATGGAACTAACATTACTCAAGAAGATGTTGATACTGCTCTTATGAATGCTACTCAAGGTAGGTTTAACCAAGTTCCAGAGGATAAACAAGCAGAATTTAGAAAACAAGTGCTAGAACAACTCATTGCCAAAGAGTTAGTTTATGAAGATGCTGAGAAAACAGGTGTGTTAAAGAGTAAAGACTTTAAAGATGAATATACAAAAGTCCAAGAAAGAGTTAAAAAAGACCTAGCTATCCAAGTTTGGCAAAAACAGCAGTTTGACAAAGTAAGTGTCTCTGATAAAGAGTTAAAAGCTTACTACGACAACAACAAAGAAGAGTTTAACGAAAAGAGCAGCGTTCACGCTCGTCACATCTTAGTAAAAGAAGAGAGTGAAGCAAAAGCGATAGAAAAAGAGTTAAAGTCTCTTTCAGGTGACGCTTTAAAGAACAAGTTTATAGAACTTGCAAAAGAGAAATCAACTGGACCAACTGGACCAAAAGGTGGAGATCTTGGGTTTTTTGCACAAGGGCAAATGGTTCCAGAGTTTGATGCTAAAGTGTTCAATATGAAAAAAGGAACTATCTCAGAGCCTGTAAAAACACAGTTTGGTTACCATGTTATCTATCTTGAAGATAAAAAAGCTCAAAAAACACTATCTTTTACAGAAGTTAAATCTTTTATAGAGCAAAGACTAAAGATGGAAAAATTTAAAGTCGTTGTTGAAAAGAAGATGCAAGAGCTAAAAAACAAAGCAACTATAAAATAAATTCACATGAATATCTCTGCTATCTCTAAGATAAAACTAGAGGGCAGAGAGTTCTATATAAAAAGAGACGACCTCATAGATCCTTACCTAGCAGGTAACAAATACAGAAAACTCTACAAACTGCTAAAAACTCCAAAAAACAAACTTAACAAAATCATCTCTTATGGTGGAACTCAATCAAACGCAATGTTAGCCATAGCTGCAATGTGCAAAAGTAAGGGCTGGGAGTTTGACTATTATACAAAACCACAAAGTGCTACTCAAAAAACATTAGATATTGGAAATTATTTTCACTCAATAGAGATGGGAATGAATCACATAGAGATAGATGCCACGCTCTACAGAGACTACATTGCAACTCTTTTTTTAAACATAAACGCTGATGAATTTATAGTGCATCAAGGTGGAGCTGTAAGTGAAGCTAGAGAAGGCATAGAGGTTTTAGCAGATGAGATAAGAAGTGCATCTATAGGCGTAAGGTCTGTTGCAACTCCATCTGGAACAGGAACTACTGCACTTTTCTTAGCCTTAGCTCTTAAAGAGTTTAGAGTTTATACTACGCCTTGCATTGGAGATGTAGCTTACTTAAGGGAGCAGATGCAAGCCTTGAATGAGATACCAGAGAACTTAATAATACTAGAGCCTAAGAAAAAATACCACTTTGCAAAACCTTATAAAGAGTTTTTAGAGATGCATAAAAAACTCATAGATGCTGGAGTGGAGTTTGACCTGCTTTATGCTCCTTCTATGTGGGAAGCTCTTTTGAACCAAACCAAAGAGAGTCTTTTATATGTTCATAGTGGTGGTGTGAGCGGAAATGAAAATATGCTTACAAGATATAGGAAAAAAGGGTTTATATAGAGATAAAAGACATATCTAAATCTGCTAAAATTGGTGAAGATATCTTTATCTAAAGTATATTAATTGGAACCGCGAACTTTAGGAATGTAATGGCATTCTTGACGATGTTTCTGGGCTTTTAGGCTTAGATATAGCTCAGCCCCGAACAAGTTCGCGGTTCCGAAAATCTTGCCAATTTTAAAGCTATGAACTTCTTGTGAGGTTTTTAGGAGCGCTAAGGCGTTCTCCACGATGAACCTTATAAAATGAGCATTATATAAAAGTTACATACTCATCAAGAGATGCACGAGGGGGCTGATAGGTATTTATCTTTGCATCTTCTTTTGCATATCCAATAACAACGCTATATAAAAGTGCAAGATTATCAGGTGCATCTATTGCGTCTGCTACAACTCTTCCAAACTCTGTAGTAGAGCCTTGCGGACAGGTATCAAGCCCAAACTCTTGAGCCAAGAGCATAAGACTTTGTAGGTAAGCTCCGCAGTCTATTAGAGCGCCCTGAGAGTTGTCTATAAGATCTTTATCAGTAAATATAAAAAAGACAGTTGGAGCTCCAAACCATCTAAAGTTATCGTGCCACATTTTAGTTCTCGTTTGTATATCTTTTCTATCTACATCCATCAGAGAGTAGAGCCCTAAGCCAGTCTCAAGGCGTCTTTTTTTATAAGGATTTTTCCACTTAATAGGATAGTACTGGATAAACTGGTCATGCTCAACTCCAGCATCCATCTTCTCGATGATAGCATCTCCTATTTTTTTTAGAACCTCTTTATCACTAATGGCGTAAACTACCCATGGTTGCATATTTGCTCCACTAGGTGTCATGCCAGCAGCGTTTAAGATTTTTTCTTGGATCTCTCTAGGAACACTCCTTGAGTGGTATGCTCTTTTTGATGAGCGAGTTGTAATAGCTTCTAAGATTGTAGGCAAAACAGATCCTTGGGAGTTAAGATTTTAATAGTATAAGTTTGATTATAATATAAAATAGCTAAGTTATCACTAAATGAACTTTTAGTAGCAAGTGACTAAAAGAACTTGACATAGTTACACTCAACTTGATATAATATTACCAACTTACAGATGGAGAAATTTATGAACACTAACAACATTTTTGAAAAACTAACACACAACATGACAGAAGCTATAGAGTCCTCAGTGTCACTAGCACTTCACAACAAAAACCAGGAGGTTGTAGGTTTGCACTTTTTTTGGGCAATGCTAACTAACTCAAACTCAGTGCTAAACCAGATGTTTAACAAGATGAACATAGATAAAACTGCAATAGAGCTTGATGTAAGAAGTATGAGTGAAAAACTCCCAAAATCTTCAAGTGTGACAAAAGAGACTATTAAACTCTCGCGTGAATTTGTCTCCTCACTAGAAAATGGTGCTGGACTTATGACAAAAAATGGTGATAAGTTCTTAGCCGTAGATACTTACTTGCTTGCAAACTTAAAAAATGAACCATTTGCAAGCATACTTAAAAAATATACGGATATAACAGAACTAGCAAAAACTATAGAAGCTGCAAGAAAGGGAGCAAAGATAGATTCTCAAAGCTCAGATGAGACGCTAGAATCTTTAGCTAAGTACGGTATAGACCTTACTGCTGAGGCAAAAGAAGGAAAACTCTCTCCTGTAATTGGGCGAGATGAAGAGATAACAAGAATGATGCAGATACTTATCAGAAAGACAAAAAACAATCCTATGCTCTTAGGTGAACCTGGAGTTGGTAAAACTGCTTTGGTTGAGGGATTGGCTCAACGTATAAGTGATAACAAAGTTCCGACATCACTTCAAAACAAAAGAGTTGTAGCACTTGATATGAGTGCACTAATTGCTGGTGCAAAGTATAGAGGTGAGTTTGAAGATAGATTGAAATCTGTTATAGATGAGGTTAAAAAGAGTGGAAATGTCATCCTCTTTATAGATGAGATTCACACAATTGTAGGTGCTGGTGCATCTGAGGGGAGCATGGATGCTGCAAATATCCTAAAGCCAGCTCTAGCCCGAGGTGAGCTTCATACTATTGGTGCTACGACTCTAAAAGAGTATAGAAAGTATTTTGAAAAAGATATGGCACTTCAAAGAAGGTTCTTGCCTATTACCCTTGATGAGCCAACTGTTAACCAATCCCTTCAAATATTAAGAGGGATAAAAGAACGACTAGAAACGCATCATAATGTTACCATCACAGATAGTGCCTTAGTAGCAGCGGCTAGACTCTCAGACAGATATATCGCAGATAGATTTCTACCAGATAAAGCCATAGACCTTATAGATGAAGCGGCAGCTGAACTTAAGATGCAGATAGAGTCTGAACCAAATGCACTAGGCTCTGCAAAGAGAAAAAGCTCGGAGCTTCAAGTAGAAAAAGAGGCTCTGAAGATGGAAAAAACTCCTGCAAATGAGAAGAGACTTGTAGAGATAGAAAAAGAGTTAGCAGATGTAGGTGAAGAGGTTAGAACACTCGAAGCTCAGTTTGCTACAGAAAAAGAGGTTTTTGAGAGAATCTCAGAGATTAAAAATGAGATTGAAAAAAAGAGAAAAGAGGCGCATCTTGCAAAGTCAAACTCTGAGTTTAACCGAGCTGCTGAGATAGAGTATGGTGAAATTCCAGCTCTTTTAGAAGAAGAAAAAAAGATAAATGAGAAATGGGCAAAGATGCAAGAAGAGGGCACACTTCTTAAAAATAGTGTTGATGAAGAAGCCATAGCATCCATCATCTCAAGATGGACTAAAATCCCAGTAAACAAGATGCTCCAAGGTGATAAAGAGAAGATTTTAAATGTAGAAGAGGAGTTAAACCGAGATGTTGTGGGACAAGAAAAAGCTACACATGCGGTCGCTCGTGCCATCAAGAGAAACAAAGCTGGGCTATCAAGCGAGAACACTCCAATAGGTAGCTTTTTATTTCTTGGTCCAACAGGAGTTGGTAAGACTCAGACAGCAAAGTCACTTGCAAAGTTCTTGTTTGATAGCGAAGACGCGCTCATTAGAATAGATATGAGTGAGTATATGGAAAAACATGCAGTATCACGATTAGTGGGCGCAGCTCCAGGATATGTTGGTTATGAAGAGGGAGGACAACTCACAGAAGCAGTTAGAAGAAAGCCATATAGCGTAGTGCTTTTTGATGAGGTAGAAAAGGCTCATCCAGATGTATTTAACATGCTTTTGCAAGTTTTAGATGATGGAAGACTTACAGACAACAAGGGAGTTACAGTTGATTTTAGTAACACCATTATCATACTAACTTCAAATATTGCTAGTGATAAAATTATAAATAATCCATCATCAGCAGAACTAGATGCTATGGTTATGAGTGAGTTAAAGCAAGCGTTTAAACCAGAGTTTTTAAATAGACTTGATGATATTGTTATCTTTAACGCACTTGCAAAAGAGCAAATAATTGGGATTGTTGATATCTTTTTTGAAGATATACGCAAAAAAGTTGAGCAAAGAGATATAGAACTATATCTAAGCGATGAGGCAAAAGCTTATATAGCAGAAGCTGGATTTGACCCTGTTTATGGAGCTAGACCGCTTAAGCGTGCTCTCTATGAGATAGTAGAAGATAGACTTGCAGAGCTTATACTTGAAGGTAAGGTTGACGAGGGTTCAAAGGTCTATTTTGATATAAAAGATGGCGAGATTGAGGTAAGAGTAGAGAAGTGATAGCTATGAAATATATAGCAATCTTTTTCATATTTTCGCTAAGTCTTTTAGCTTGTACGGGTGACTGCATGAGTTGTCATCCAAAGCTTGTGCCGACCATACATGAGGATGAGAGACACAGGCCAATGCTAACTTGTATCAACTGCCATTCTGCCGAGCCTAGTGCTATGGCTGAGTGTGGAGATGACTGCTTTTCATGTCACCCTATGTCAAAGATAAATAAACCAAATATTAAAGAACATGATGTGATTCAAGGCTGTAGAGATTGTCATGTTGGGCAAAATGAGAAGCTCTTTGATACTGCTTCGCCATTTGATCAATCAAGTGGTGACTCTTTAAAAGATTTTTTAATCAATTAGATAAGGAATATGCTTCTTTATCTCTTGAGGCTTACCTATATAATAACCCTGCGCAAAATCAACATTTAAGCTCTTTACAACATCTAAAATCTCTTTAGAAGAGACAAACTCCGCAATGGTGTGAATCTTTAGCTTATGTGCTAATCCTACAATAGTTGAGACCATAAGCTGAGAGTTTATATCTCTATCTATATTTGAGATGAGTGAAGAGTCTATCTTTATATAGTCTATTGGTAGATTTAGAACGTGAGAGAAGTTAGAATATCCAGAGCCAAAATCATCTAAGGCTATTTTTATTCCATAAGAGCGCACTTTTACACAAAAATCATAAACTCGCTTATAATCATTAAACTCCTCAGTCTCAAGCAGTTCTATCGTTAAGTTATGATTGTGTTCAAACTCATCAAACTTACTATATAGCATCTCTAGGGTTCTGTCGTTTTCTATATCTTCCATAGATATGTTTATGGAGCAGTGTATATCATACTTTGAAATTGCCTCAAAAGTATTTTTTATGACAGCTTTTGTAATCTTGTAGTAGATGCGGTTTTGTTTTGCTACATCTAAAAATCTAAAAGGTGCAATAATACTTCCATCCTTATCTCTTATCCTCACAAGTGACTCATACTTTGTCTCTAAAAATGCATTTTGTATCGCTGAGATGGGTTGAAAATAAGATATAACATTGTCATTTTCTAATGCAAATGAGAGCTTTTCATGGCACTCCATATCCTCTTTGTGAAGTTTTTCTAGCTCTTTGTCGTCGTTAAAGATAGACATTCCAACATTTCGCTTCTTTGCATCTTTGCATCTTTGAGTGCCATATCAGCATAGGCCATCATCTTTTTAGAGCCACTAAAAGCCAAGCCTGCACTCATCATAAAGTTGAATTTTTTGTCTTCGTAGATAAAGCTCTCTCTTTTGTAACAATTTAGAATATCTTCTATTTTTTTTATAAAAAGCGTGTTATTGAGTTTTATAGAATCTTTTACTGCAATAACAAATTCATCTCCGCCAATGTGGTATAAAAAAGTGCTACTGTCACTAATCTTGGAATTTAAAAAATCTGCACTTAGTTTAAGTGCAATATTTCCTATATCTTCTCCATATACATCATTGAATTTTTGAAACTTATCTATATTTAGAAGTGCCATCTGTTTAAATTCATAGGTATTAGAGTCTTCTAAAAGTCTATTTCTATTTGGTAGGGCGCTTAAGAAATGGGTATAGGTATTTAACTCTAGCTCAGCAGTTTTTTTAGATATCTCTTTTTCTAAGTCATTACTATATTTTAGCAGTTTTGAGTGCATATTTTTGTGATGCTTCTCATTTTTTTTGCCAAGTAAAAGCCGTTTTTGCGTCTCTCTATATCTCCAAAGTAGTTTATACAAAGCAAATAATAAAATAGTAATAGCTGTTATGGAGATATAGAGCATATACTTTTGAGATTTTAAATTTGCTTCTAATTTAGTAAAAATTTGTTCTTTTATGTGTGTAGATTTTAACATTTCGTCTGTAAAATCTATGCTCTTTACATTAAGAAATAGAGAGTAGCTTAGGAGCAATAAGCTAATGGAGACGCTTGTTAACAGTTTTTTATTAAAGTTCACTTATTCTCCATTGAGGCAACTAATAGATAGCAGATAATATTTTTGATAGACAATTATAATCACATGA
>JAQUFE010000064.1 GCA_028684815.1 Sulfurimonas sp. | reverse complement strand
CTTACTACGATGTATGGTGCCATCATTGGTAACGTCGTGGGAACTCCAATTGCGATAATACTAGGTATTAGAAATGAAGAAGAGACTCTCATTAAAGAGATGATACTCTCAGGCATCATGTCTATTCAATCAGGAGATGCTCCTCGTGTTTTAGAGGCTAAGCTTTTGGCATATCTTGCTCCAAAAGATAGAGTTAGTCAGTTTGACTAGTGCAATGGGTAGTAGATAATGGCTAAAAAGAATAAATGTCCTGAGTGTGAGAGATGTCTTCCTAACTGGCTAGCAGCCTTTGGTGACTTGATGTCTCTACTTCTATGTTTTTTCGTCTTACTTCTTTCAATGTCAAGTATGGATGCTAAAAAAATTTCTGAAGCTATCGGCTCTCTTTCTGGTGCGATGAGTGTTTTAGAGGGTGGTACAAAGACAGAAGTCTCAAAAAGAAGAATCCAAGAGTCAACTCCAATAGAGGCTCAAGATGAGACTACTGAAGCAGTAAATAGAATTACTCAAGCTGCAATGGATGCAAATGAGATGATAGATAAAGGTCACGGACCTGCTATCACAGTTGAAGAGGCTCAAGAGGGTTTTGTTATAGAACTACCAGCTTCGCTTCTTTTTAAATCAGGGAGTGCAACTATAGAAAATGAAGATGCACTTCTTTTTTTAAAAAGAGTAGCACTTATAGTTGACGAACTTCCAAATGCTATGCAAGTGAGTGTTCAAGGTCATACAGATAACCTACCTCCATCAAGTGATAGTGTATATAAAGATAACTGGGAACTCTCCTCAGCTCGTGCAATCTCTGTACTGCAAGAGTTACTTTTAGATGGAGTTGACCCAAAAAGAATTAGCGCGGCAGGATTTTCTGAGTATAAACCATTGGCAACAAATGTAACAAAGGCTGGACGAGAAAAAAACCGTAGAGTTGAGTTACACTTTTATGGTGGTAAAAGAGATGATGAGGCAAAAGCAAAACAATCTATCTTAGATAAGGCATCTACCAAATAATGATAAGAATCTTTTTTGTCTTTTTAGCTTTGGCATCTATACTTAGCGCTGAAGCTGTAACTGTCCCTACTATGAACTTTGCTCTCTCATCTCCAGATACTCCGCAACAACTTGTAAGCTCACTAAATGTCTTAGTAGTTTTAACACTCCTTTTTTTAGCTCCGAGTATGATACTTGTGATGACCACCTTTACTCGTTTTGTCATAGTATTTGGTTTTTTAAGACAGGCTCTTGGTACTCAGCAAGTCCCACCTACTCAACTTCTTGTGATGCTCGCGATGATATTGACATTTTTTGTGATGGAGCCTATTGGAAAAGAGGCCTATGAGGTTGGAGTTAAGCCATATATAGAAGAGAAGATTGGTTATGAAGAGGCGTTTGAGAAGACTACTCTGCCATTTAAAAACTTTATGGTTAGAAATACTAGAGAAAAAGATTTAGCTCTATTTTTTAGGATAAGAGAGATGCAAAACCCAGCTACTATTGCTGATGTTCCTCTATCTGTAATCATTCCAGCTTTTGTGATAAGTGAGTTAAAGACCGCTTTTGAGATAGGGTTTTTACTCTTTTTACCATTTTTGGTTATAGATATGGTTGTTGCATCTATACTTATGTCTATGGGTATGATGATGCTACCACCTGTTATGATATCGCTGCCCTTTAAGATACTTGTTTTTGTTCTTATAGATGGTTGGAACTTGCTCATAGGTAACCTAATAGCGACGATAAAGTGAGAAGATGATGGATTGTAAATATTTTGGTGAGTGTGGGGCTTGTAGAGTCTATGAGGGCGGATATGAAGCTCAGTTAAAGGATAAACTAGAGTTAAACAAAGAGAGATTTTGTACCTTTTATAGTGGTGGAATCTCTGTTTTTAAATCTCCAACTTCGCACTATCGCTCAAGAAGTGAGTTTAAGATTTGGCATAAAGATGATGATATCTTCTACGCGATGAATCACTTAGCACATAAAGGTGTAGTCTTAGTAGAAGAGTGCCCGCAAGTGAATGAGCATATCGCATCTCTTATGCCAAAACTCCTACTTGCCATAAAAGAAAAAGACATAGGTTTTAAACTCTTTGGAGCGGACTTTTTAAGTTCAAGCAGTGGTGAGATTGTAGTCTCTTTGATATATCATAGAAAACTGGGCGATGAGTGGCTAGTTAAGGCAAAGATGGTGGCAGAGGAACTTGGCATCTATATTATAGGGCGAAGCCGTAAGCAAAAGCTTGTAGTTGGACAAGACTATATAACCGAGCAGCTAAATGTTGGCGGAGAGATTTTCAAGTTTAACTATATAGAAAATAGTTTTACTCAACCAAACTCTAAGGTTAATGAGCAGATGATTTTGTGGGCTACAAACTCCTTGGCATCTTGTGATGGGGATTTACTAGAGCTATATTGTGGAGCTGGTAATTTTACTATTCCCTTTGCAAAATCTTTTAAAAAAGTACTAGCTACTGAGATATCAAAATCTTCTATAAATGCTGCAAAGACAAATATGCTCTTAAATGAAGTGAGAAATATCGAGTTTTTAAGAATGAGCGTGGAAGAGTTTACTGAGGCAGTTGAAAGAAAAAGAGAGTTTAATAGAATGAAAGATATCGATATAGACTCTTATGATATAAACACTATCTTTGTAGATCCACCCAGATCTGGAATGGATGAGACTTCATGTTTGATGGCATCTAAGCATGACAGTATCTTGTATATATCTTGTAACCCTGAGACACTTTTGAGAGATTTAGAGCTGCTTTGTAAGACTCATGAAGTTGTAGATATGGCTCTTTTTGATCAGTTTCCTTATACTCATCATGTTGAGATGGGAGCAAAATTATTAAGGAAAGGTGAGTTAAAATGAAGATATTTTTTATAGTTTTTTTAACACTCTCCTTGCTCCAAGGAGATGAACTCAAACGAATAGAATCCATCATAAATGATATAGCAAAACTTAGAGTTGAGCATGAAGAGTGCCAAAGAGCTTTGGAGTCAAAAGGCATCTTAAAAGTAGAGACGACAAAAGAGTATGATAGTAAAAATTATGAACAAACTATAGAGATTCTTAAAGCTAAAAACAGTGATTTAGATAAAAAAATAGAAGAAAAACTAAAAATAGTAAAAAATAGTAAAAACGAGATAGAAATATATAAAAAAGAAGTAAAAGCCAAAGAAGATAAGATTAAAACTTTGAAAAAACAGCTAGCTCTTTTAGAAAAAAATAAGAAAAACAAGCCAAAGATAGTTGTAAAAGAAGTTATCAAAGAAGTGGTTAAAGAGAAAAAAATATATCCAAAAAATGATAATGTCTTTCCAACTCTAATGCCAAAAAATGTCAATAAAATAAAAGAGTCAATAGAAGATAAAGAGATGATAGAAGTGACAAAACCAACTACATATAGAGTAAAAAATGATAGTAAAATCTACAATAGATTTGATGGAGATGAGATTTATTTGTGGGAAAAAGATAGATCTTTTACCTCAAATATTAGGACTCAAAATTTTATTAAAATTACAGGTTTTTTTGTAAATTTAGAGTGGCAAAGTGCTGAGGAAGAGTTGTGGATAAAAAAAGTAGATGTCTTTGAGAGATAAGCTACTCAAATCTGTCTTTGGACATGATAGTTTTAAAAACTATCAAGAACAAGCAGTAGATGCCATCTTACAAAAGAGAGACCTTATAACCATACTTCCAACAGGTGGCGGTAAATCTCTTTGTTATCAACTTCCCTCACTTATGATGGATGGAGTTACTATTGTTATATCGCCACTTATTGCCCTGATGCAAGACCAAGTCTATGCGCTAAAGAAAAATGGCATCAAAGCTGAGATGATAAACTCCTCTCAAGACTTTAACGATATACAGGATATTACCGCAAGACTTTTAGCAAATGATATAAAACTTCTTTATATAGCGCCAGAGAGACTTAGTGCAAATGGTTTTGTCGAACTTTTAAAAAGACTACAAATCAACTTTTTTGTGATAGATGAAGCTCACTGTGTGAGTGAATGGGGGCATGAGTTTCGAGCTGACTATAGAAATCTCTCCATGCTCAAAGAAATCTTTAGTGATGTAAGCATCGCAGCTTTTACGGCAACTGCTACGCACAAAGTTCAAGAAGATATAGTAAAAACTCTAAAACTCTCAAATCAACTCTCCCTTCGTGCTAAGACTCTAAGAGAAAATCTCACAATTACTTCGCAGCAAAGACTAGGAAATGGTAGAACTCAACTACTTGACTTTATCTCTAAACACAACTCAAAGTGTGGTGTTATCTACGCTTTTAGTAGAAAAGATGTAGAAGCAGTTGCTGGTTTTTTAAAAACAAAAGGTGTCAGAGTTGGAGCTTACCATGCAGGCTTTTCAAGCGAGGTAAGGGAGAGAGTTTACAAAGAGTTTATCTATGAAGAAGTTGACATCATAGTCGCTACTATTGCTTTTGGGATGGGCATAGATAAGAGCAATATCCGCTTTGTAGTACATATGAGTATGCCTAAGACTGTTGAGAACTACTATCAAGAGATTGGTCGTGCTGGGCGTGATGGACTCGCTGCTGAGACTCTGCTACTCTACTCAAAGGGCGATGATTTGAAGATGCGCTCTTTTATAGATGTGCTAGAAAATCAAGAGTATAAAGAGCTACTGTATAACAAGCTAAAAAAGATGTATAGCTATGCAAACTCAAGTGAGTGCAGACATAAACTCATAGCAAAGTATTTTGATGATGAGATAGAGAGTTGTGAGGATGTTTGTGATAACTGTAGGCGTGGAAGTGTTGAAAAAGTAGATATCACAATAGAAGCACAAAAACTTCTCTCTTGCATCTACAGATGCGAACAAAGATTTGGGCTTACTCACCTTATAGATGTCCTAAGAGGCTCTAAGGCTAAAAGAGTTTTAGAATTTGGGCATGATAAACTCTCAGTTTACGGCAGGGGTGATGATATATCAAAAGATATTTGGAGTGCTATAGGAGATAGACTTTTTGAGTTAGATGCTATAGAAATAGGCGAATTTAGAGCTATAAAACTTAAAAAATATGGTGCTGATATCTTAAAAGGCTTGGTTAAAGTTGAGATAGATAAACACAAAATGGCTCAGACTCCAAAAAAAGTTAAAAAAGAGAGTCTAACAACAGTCGATGATGAAATTTTTCAGAAATTTAGAGCTCTTCGAGCAAAAATTGCCGCAAAAGATGAAGTCCCTGCATATATAGTTTTCTCAGATAAAACTTTAGTAGATTTCGTAGATAAACTACCTCAAACAAAAGATGAGATGCTAGGTGTAAACGGAGTAGGCGAGGTAAAATATGAGAGATATGGAGAGGAGTTTTTAGCACTTTGCAGGGAGATAAAAAACTTATAATTCATGCACTAACTTAAAAGCCACGCAGGCGAAGTTCAGAGTGGAGAATGCCATTAGCTAGCGTTCTAAAAGCATCGCTTCCAAAAAACCTGATAAGTTTTAAAGATTGGCACCTCTTTTGAAAGCGAGGTTTCAACCTCCTAGGACAAGGCTTATGTCTCATTACACCTCTTCTGAGGTGTAATGTAATCTTTTTATTTTCTACTTGCTCTATGCATTACATCTTGGCAAAAATGGAACGGGAAATAATTTTCCCGCTAGGGTAAAATATTGGTCTCCTCTTAATTGTTGTCTCTTAGACACTCAATCTAATTTTACCAGTAGCGAATTGGTGGATAAGCATTTGTATTAAATTTTGATATGGAATAGAACTTTCTAGTGATTTTCTCTTAAGTTCATACAAATCATTCTCTGAAATTCTTATAGAAATTGCTTTTTTCTTTTGGTGTTTGATAATTGATTGTAACTCTTGAGTACGCTTGGCAATGTTACCTTTACTTTCCCACTCTCCACTCTCTACACTTTTTAATATGTCAAGTTCAAATTTATCTAAATTAGCCATCGTTAGCTCCTTTTGAATATTTTTTATTCATTTTTCTTGATGGAATAATTGTTTTTAAAAATATTTCATCATCTGTTTCAACATAAGGTACTAAATACACATAGTACTTAATTCTTATGAAAACAATAAAGATGTCTTGGTTTGGATATTTTTCCTTATTTGGATGAGAAATATCATCAAGTAAGTCTCCATTTTCAAGTGATAAAAGCACATCTTCAAAGCCAATTCCTCTTTCTTTTTTTAAGAGTTCATTTTTTTCATAATTATACATTAGGCTTTTATTTTTAAACATTTATACTCCAGTATGTATATACTATGTATTTTACAACTATTCGTAGTTTTTTGCAAGTTTTTATTTTTTTTATAAATTTCTTGTGGTGAGATAACGATGATCTTGAGAAATAAGTCGCCGCATGGCTACTTATTTTTCTCCGAATACTTGTTATGTGTTAATCGTAAGAGTGTTGCCTGTGTCTGAAATCAACAACTACAACGATAAGCTTGTCATCTTTGATAAGATAAAAGAGTCTATAGTTTCCAATTCTATATCTATAATAGCCCTCAAGATTATCTTTTAGTTTTTTAATATTAGGGCCATAGAAAGGATTTTCTCTAAGTTGAGGATAAACAAAGTTTTCAATTTTTGAATATAACTTCTTATCTATCTTCTTTTTAACTTTTTCAAAAGTTTTAGTTTCAGCAATTTGGTACTTAGACAATAGTGTAATCACCATTTTTGAAATCATCCAAACCATTCATTAAATTTTGAACAAGTTCTTTATCACCCATAATTTCTGCCATCTCTTCATTTTCTACAAATTGTGATGATGTTAAATATTGTATTGTTGCAAATTCTATAAAGTTTGAAAGATTTCTCTTTTGATCTTCAGCAGCAAGCTTAATCATATCGTAGACAGAATCATCTACTCTCATTGTAACCGTTCTCATAATAGAAGTCCTTTGAATATTAATATTGCTAATTATATTCAATTTTATTCATTTTGTCAATCTCTCATATTCACATAACGGTTGACTTGAGAAATAGTTTCGCCCGCTAGGGTAAACTATTCTCTCCAAAGTTTTGTTATATATGATTTTATTGTGGTTTGTTTTGGTTGAAAATATTTAAAATTTCGATTGTATTTTCTTCTAAATTGACTTCATAGTTTATAGTGTGCTTTTTGTATATTAAATCTCTTATATTTTTATTATTAAAATAAATTGATTCTTTATGTTTATAAGGAAAGTTTGGAATATTTTTTAAGAGTTTATCAAGTTCTTTTTGAAAATTTTTACTGGCACTAACTTTATCTTTTGCAATATATTGTAAAATTATAAGTAGGTTTATTTGATATTTTCTTGAACGAATTATCTGCATATCATTGGTTTAGTTCAGAAAAAAATTCTTCTATTTCTCTATCATATTGTTCTTGAGAAAGCATTTCCATCTTTCCACTCTTAATATCATCTCTGATTTGATGAAGCTCTTTTTGTCTATCGTAAAAGTATGGGTCAAATTCTAAGTTTTTATCTGTTGAAATAGTTACATTAGAATGACTGTTTTTAACAAAATTCATAAACTGTTGCATATAATCATCTTGTATCTGTACTGATAAAGTTTGCATAATTCACATCCCTAGTTGGTTTTGTAGCTTTGATTATAACAAAACTCAAGTGAATATCACTTGAGTTTATATTTTACAAGCCTGCTTTTCTTCTTTGCTCTTCTTCTATTCTCTCTTGTGATGATTTTTCATATTCATAGATTTCTTCTACCAGTTTTTCAAGTTCTTTTGAGCCAGGTT
>JAQUFE010000063.1 GCA_028684815.1 Sulfurimonas sp. | reverse complement strand
CCTATCTGCTTTAAGTAGTTGATTGCATTTACAAGTCCTGCTTCTCCAACATCATCGAGATTTGAGTTAGGCTCATCTAGGACAACTAAAACAGGGTCATTATAGATAGCTCTTGCAAGCCCTATTCTTTGTCTTTGACCACCTGAGAGAGTTGCTCCACCTGCACCGATTTTAGTATCGTAACCATCAGGAAGTCTTAGTATCATCTCATGAACGCCCGCTCTTTGCGCAGCATCTACGACTTTTTGAGAGTCTAGCTCACCAAATCTTGATATATTTTGAGAGATAGTTCCCTCAAAAAGTTCAATATCTTGAGGCAGATAACCTATATATTGCCCTAAAATTGGCTTGTCCCACTGAAAAATATCAGATTTGTCTAGTCTTGCTTTACCAGCTGCTAGCGGCCAAAGTCCTAAAATAACCCTTGCAAGAGAGGATTTACCTGCTGCACTTGGCCCGATAATTCCAACTATATCACCTTTTTGAATCATCATAGAGATGCCTCTTAGTGAAGGTTGTGCCGCTCCTGGTGGAACAACAACAGCACCCTCTAGTAAGACCTCTCCTTGTGGAGCTGGAAGTTGCATATACTCTTTGTCTTTTGGAAACTCTTCTAGGAGTCCTTCTAGTTTAGCAAATGAAGTCCTAGCACTACTAAATCCTTTCCAACTACCAATAATAAGATCTAGTGGAGCCAATGCTCTACCCATAATGATAGAGCCTGCAATCATCATACCCGGAGTTACTTCCCCATGAATCGCCAAGTAAGCACCTAATCCAAGAATGAGCGACTGAAAAAGCATACGCAAACTTTTTGAAAGGTTTGAGAAGATTCCTGCACTATTACTTGCATCATTTTGTGCATTTAAAAAACCAAAGTGTCTCTCTTCCCAAATTTTACGGATACTATTTTTCATACCCATAGCGTGAACTATCTCTGCATTTCTTAGGTTGGCATCTACAAAAGCACTCGATGAGCGGCTAAGTGCATTTGCTTCACCTAATTTTTGTTTTGTTGAGTACTCATTTATAATCGTAAGAGCAACTAAAACAATCGCCGCAAATATAGCAAAGTAACCAAATAAGGGGTGGAACATAAATAACACTGCTATGTAGATAAAAATCCACGGAGCATCGAAAAATGCAAACAGCCCATTGCCTGTCATAAACTGTCTTACTTGTGTAAGGTCATTTAGCGGCATAGAAGAAGCTTTTCCTGGATATTTTTGTGCAAGCTCAAACACTGAGTCAAAGACTCTTTGGCTCAGTAGGCTGTCGAGTTTATTTCCAACTTTTACAAGTAAACGAGATCTTGCAACCTCTAAAAGTGCCATTATTATAAATAAGAAAACAACTATCAGAGTTAACATGATAAGAGTATCTTCACTTCTACTTGTTATTACTCTATCATATAGTTGTAACATATAGAGAGGTGGAACAAGCATTAGAATATTTACAAACAAACTAAAAAAACCGACTGCTAAAAACGATTTTTTAGATTTTAGAATTGCCTCTTTTAGTTCGGATAGCTTTTTATTTTTTTCCTTTGATGGTCTGTTTGCCATAGGATTCCTTTTTAAATATGTGGATTACGCACCATAGAGGGAAGATCTCCTCTTTAGTGCAAACTATCGCTACTTAACTCTGTCTTCTTTGTGCTATTTCAAAAAGAGTTTGGATATTGTCTAGTGACTTTATATGTGCATCTATCATCGTCATAATCCCTTTTCTTACCCAGTCTGCTAAGATATCATCACTTAGAGCGTTTAGTTTTTCACGGTTAACTACTTTAAAACCATTTACTAAAACTTTTTTCTCTTCGCCCTCGCCTACAGATATCTCTCTCTCTTCAAGAATTCCACTCTCAGAGATGAGTTTTGCAACATTTAGAGTAACGCTCATTTGGTTCTCATATGATGTTAAAAAGTTGATTGCATGGTCTAGTGTTTCTGACTTATCTCCACCCTTTTTAAAGAGTTGCTTGCCTTTTGATTTTGAAAAAAGAGAAGAGTCTTCATCTATTAGGATAACTTTTTGCTCAGGATTTTCTTTTGTGCTTGCTAAAGAAAATGGGTATTTTCTTAAGTATGAAGGTACATAAGCAGTTATCCACTTCCCATCTTCATTAATCGCCAAACTCTCACTACCTAAAGAGACAATTGCTGTAAGTTCTGGAATTTCACCTGCTGTAAAAACAACTGGAAATGCTGCACCTACTTGTGTTACTTCGTTTGCTAAAAGTGGAATGTGTGCTGCTGATTTTGCAAAGTTTAAATCCTCTAGAGGGTTAATCTTTAGATCTTTATGCTTCTCTTTGTCTAGTATTGTTAAATTTTTATACATTTTTTTTCCTTTTTTTATCTGTTCTTTTTTAGGGCGACCTCTTGGCTTTAGAGCTAAAGAGAATCCTACAATTTTTTCGAGATTTTTTATAAAATCCTCACTACCAGTTACGCTCTGTTTTTGCAGACACATAGCTATGAAATCAACTCTCTCATAATCAACGGCAGAGTTGAAAAACTCCCTATACTTTTGCACTCTTTGCTCATCTGTAAAGCCGAGTTTTTTGTATAGACTATGGTAAGAGACAATCTCATCTTTTTTACCATAAAGATTTTTATGAATACTACTAAAAAGATGCTCTTTTGAAGCCATCTTCTCTATATATAGCATCACGTCAAAAAGATACTTTTTATCTTCAACTAATGAAGATTTATATCTACCTTGGAAAATAGTCCCTGTGCGGTTGTACTTTTTGTTAAAATAACCAACATATTTTCTACCTATACTCTGCATAAACTTTGACAAAGCATCTTCGTTTGAGGGAGTAGCCAAAAACTCAAATATATGCGGTAGCAAAACATAAGCATGAACCGCCAAATCATTGTTTGCGCTAGACTCCTTTAGGATATCTACAAATGCTCTATAGTCTGACTCGTCTTTAAAAATAGCAAGCTTATCCAAACTCTTTAGCATCACATGTTGCGGAGAATCTTCAACAAAAATCCTAACTTTTCGTGCCAAATCAGTTCCTTAACTTACTCTCGAGGTGAATTGTATATAAATAAAACTTAAGGGCTTATTAAATAACTCCGACACCATTTAAGCATATTTTAATTGGTGTCATAGTCATTTCAAATAGTTTATCTCGTCATCCCGTGCTGACACGGAATCTATAGTTTTTGGATCCTGAATCAAGTTCAGGATGACGATTTTGTTTGTTCAGGATGACAGCTCGTTTGTTCAGGATGACGATTTTGTTTGTTCAAGATGACACATGTCCTGCCGTTCCGTGTCCCGTCGTCATTCCGTGCTTGACACGGAATCTAGCTTTTGGATTAAGGAGAGAGTTGAATTTAAAATATGGTTTGAATGTCTAGAAATTGTAAGATATTCCCCACTTTATAAAAGGCATGGAAGATTTGAGTACTCGAAATACTTGCATAAGCATAAAGCCATCTAAATCAGCTTTGGCTGTTATATTTTTAGAACTTAGGGTTAAAAGGGTGTGTTTTGAATTTATATCGAAGGAAAAATTTACCTCTAGTAGGAGTTCTTCACTCGTTTTTAGAAGCTCTAGATTTACACTATCTGTTTTTGATATAACATTATCTATATTTTCTTCGCTCTGCTCATTTTCTTGATTTTGTGAATCTTTTTTATTCTCTTGTGTTGGCACACTTTGAAAATCAGTAGTAGCGTAATGTTTTGCTATAAACTCTTCGGCAGTGGAGATAAGATTTACAATAAAGCTTCTTGTTATCATAAAATCAACTCTATTTTGAATATCTTGATAATTTACTACAAATCTCAATCTATCTTCAAGTTCATCATATATGGGGGTAAATGTTTTTGCTGTTATTTCTCTTTTCATAGGGCAGATTGTACTTAAAATCAGTTTTACTAAAGGTTAATGAGCTAAAATTGCACTCTATTTTCGCCGGCATAGCTCAGTTGGCTAGAGCAGCTGATTTGTAATCAGCAGGCCCGGGGTTCAAATCCTCGTGCCGGCACCACCGCATCAAAATATCAAAAAAACTTAGAGTCATAAACATCTACTCTTTCATAGCACCCTTAAAGAACTTACTAAAATCTGTTGGAAATGGAAAAACAATCGTGTTTGTTTTATCACTTGAGATATCGCTCATGGTTTGGAGATAGCGAAGTTGGATACCCAGATCATTTTTACTTAGCATCTCGGCTGCTAAGAGTAGGTTTTCGCTCGCCTCAACCTCTCCTTTTGCATTGATAACTTTTGCTCGACGTTCACGCTCTGCTTCAGCCTGTTTTGCGATAGCTCTAACCATGCTCTCATTAAGATCTATATGTTTAATCTCGACATTTGAGATTTTAATCCCCCACGCATCTGTTTGTTTATCTAAAATCTCTTGTATATCATAGTTTAGTCGCTCTCTCTCAACTAGCATCTCATCTAGTTCATGCCCACCAAGGACTGAACGCAAGGTTGTTTGTGCAAGCTGACTTGTAGCATCATGAAAATCTTCCACTTGAATAATCGCTTTTTCTGGTTCTACCACGCGAAAATATACAACGGCATTGACTTGAACGGAGACATTATCCCGTGAGATAACATCTTGAGTGGGCACATCAAGGACGATTGTGCGAAGGTCAACTCTTACCATCTGCTGAATAAATGGAACCAAAATAATAAGCCCTGGCCCTTTTGTTCCTGTATATCTTCCAAGCGTAAAGATAACCGCCCGCTGATACTCTCGCAAAACGCGAATAGACGCAGCTAAAAAGATGATTAAAAAAATCACCATATATAGTAAGGCTATATTTATATCAAAAAACATTTTCTACTCCTTTGTTGGTTTAACTCTTAAGATGAGCCCTAAAAGCTCAACAACTTCTACGCTCTGTCCGATGGAGAGTTTACTCTCACTTGTCGCACTCCATGTCTCTCCATGACAATACACTAGGTATCCTTTTCCTCTAATATCCACAACCTCTGCATCTGCGCCTATCAGTTCATCGGCTCTTGAGAGCACTTTGGTAGATTTGGAACTTAAAAATAGTCGCATCACCAAAATAAAAAAGGCGAGACTAGAGAGGCTAAACGCGATAATTACAGGAATAGAAAAACTCCGCCCAACTGTATCTGCGTCAAAGAGCAGTAACGATCCAGATGCAAAGGCGATAACTCCACCTATGCCTAAGATGCCAAAACCTGGGACAAAAATCTCAGCAATCATAAGGGCGAGTCCAAATAATATAAGCGTAATTGAGAGTTCGGACTGCAGATAAGGCTGACTCTTTTGACTCTTCTGCGTCAAGCTATCACTTGAGAGAACAAGATTTTTTTCAGCAGAACTCTCTTGCTTTATTAGAGCTGTGTTAGTTGCAAAAAGTGGCGAAACTATAAGTAGAAATAAAAAAAATAACCGAATCATATTTTAACCCCTCTGTAAAGTTTAAAATAACAATACTCCATCATAACCAAAGAAGGGTTAAAACAAAACCACTAAATTATGTTACTGCTATACCTTTCTAGGAAGACACAATTAAGAGTTTTTTTGATAACATTTCCTAAAATTATTAATAAAGAAGACTAGATGAAATTTTTTTTGCCCTTACTCTGTTTGCCCCTTTTTCTCTACTCTTACTCACTAGATGAGTTACTAGAACTATCTCATAACAACAAGCTTGTAAAGTCGGCCGAGCATACATTAACTTCTAAAGAGCTACTCTATGAGAGTTCTAAAAGTTCATATCTTCCTACTATAGATATAGGAGCCAACTATCAAAACGCTTCTAAAGAGACACCAAATATTGCGCAAAACACACTTAAAGCTCAAGCTTCTATAAGATATACACTTTATGATGGAGATAAAAGAAGCAACTTGTATAGACAGCTAGAGTCGTCCATCGATTCTAGCAAAAGTAGTGTAGAGGCAACTAAAAACACCATCTCGCTTGATGTTACAAGACTCTATTTTGAGTATCTTGGGCTTGAAGCTGATAGGGAAGCGACCACACAGGCTATAGAACAGTTAAAAGAAGAGCTCAAGCGTGTTGAGTTTTTTTATGAGGCTGGTACTATTACAAAAGATGAAGTTGCTAAGATCGACTCAAGAGTAAAAAATACTCTAGTTTTACTTCAAGAGATAGAGCTAAAGAGATTAAAGGTGACTCACACTCTAGAGTACTATATCTCTAAGAGGGTTGAGCATCTTGATGGATCTACAACAATAACGCTGCCAATAGAGCAAGAAGAGATTTTAAGAGCAGATTTAAAAGCTCTTGAGTACGAAGCTGCTTCCATGCTATATGAAGCAAATATAGAAAAAAGTCAAAACAGACCATTGATATATCTTGATGACACTCTAAGCCACACTGATTACTACTTTGATAACAAATCTCTAAAGAGTGGCTTTTTAGTGGAGAACCAAAATATAGCGATGGTAAATGTATCGTGGAATATTTTTGACTTTGGAGCTAAGACTAAGGCGTATGAGTCTAAGCTTCAAGAGTATCTAAGCAAGAAATCAATCTTAGAGTACGAAAAAGATAAAGCAAATGTTGAGTATAGGCTAGCAAAAAGATCACTCTTAATTGCGCAAGAGAAAGTGAAGTCAACGCAAGCAGTTGCCGAGGCTGCATCTTTGGCATTTAAGCTTATAAAGTTTAAGTATGAGAACAAAACTATTGATAATGTTGCCTATCTTTTAGCTCTTAGTGAGAAGTTCAATGCACAAAGAGATAGTAAAAGAGCCCTTTATGAGCTTGAGATTAGAAAAGCAGAGTTAATTTATTTTAGTGGAAAAGAGATTAAGGAGTTTTGTAGATGAGAAATTTAGTATTTTTAACGGTGATATTATCTCTGTTTTTAGTTGGTTGTGATGATAAGAAAAAGACCCAAGAAGCTCCACAAGCGGCTCAAAAGCCTCCTATAGCGGTAGAAGTTTATACTGTCAAGTTTGAGAGCGCCCCTGTTTCAAATAGCTACTCTACGCTACTTAAACCTTTCAATGAGGTTGATATAGTTGCACGGGTAAGTGGAGTGCTCCTAAGTAAGAATTTTCAAGAAGGCTCTTTTGTAAAAAAAGGTGATACTCTCTATGAAATCCAAAAAGATGAGTATGGGGCAACCTTAAATGAAGCAAAGGCATCTCTTTTAAAAGCAGAAGCAAACTTCAATAAGGCACATAAAGATTGGACTCGTAATGAGTACCTTTTTAAAAACAATGCTATTTCTGCAGTTATGCGGGATGATCTTTTTTATACCTATGAAGATGCAAAAGCGGAGGTGACAAAAGCAAAAGCAGTACTTCAAAATGCCCAAATCAAGTTTGACTATACAACTATAAAAGCACCTATTAGTGGCATAATTGGGATGAGAACTAACGATATTGGCTCTTATGTGGAGGCTGGCGAAGATAGTGCTATGTTAGTTACAATAACAGCACAAGACCCAGTATATGCACACTTTTCACTACCAAGTAGTGATGTCTCAAAGTATCTTTCTCAAATCAAAAATGGCTCAAAAGTTAGCTTAAGTGTTGGTGCAAAAAAATACACAGGAGAGATTGATTTTATCTCACCTAAGATAGATGCCAAGACAGATACTCTACAACTAAGAGCAAAGTTTCAAAACAAAAACAATGAACTCATAGTTGGCTCTTATGCAGAGGTAGAGATCGCTGGACTCAGCTATGATCGTGTTGCAAAAGTCCCTCAAAAAGCTCTTATCAAAACTCAAGATGCAACTGTTGTTTATGTT
>JAQUFE010000024.1 GCA_028684815.1 Sulfurimonas sp. | reverse complement strand
ACTAAGCCTCTTCATAACCTCACTCATAGCTCTTACTCCAGCAGATGCGTGAACATTGAACATATCCACGCCAAGAGACATGATGGACTCTGCTGCGTCTGCCATAGTGTTTGGGATATCATAGAGTTTAAGGTCTAAAAATATTTTGAAATTAGGATTTATCCTTTTTATCTCTTTTAAAAAATCTTCCCCATCTCTTATGTAAGTACGAAGTCCCACCTTTAGCCAAACGTCGTACTCTTTTATCTTCTTTACAAGTTCTAAATTCTCTTTTTTTGTAGGTAAATCAAGTGCTACACATAACTGCATCTATTACTCTTTTATGTTTTATTTATGAAAGTATATCAAATACTAAGTCCTAAACTGCTCTAAATGGTGTGTAAGTTTATGTGTCATATTCGTAAGATGTTTTACTGCATCTGTTATCTCATGAACACTCTCACCATTTGAGATAGAGATAGTATTTATCTCATCAATTTTACTAGATATTAGTTCCATATGTTTTGAAGCCCTTAAGAAGTCTTCAACACTCTTATCACTAGCGAGTGTAGCCTTATTAACTATCTCTGTGGTCGTGTTGATTTTTTCCTCAACTTCCGTAGAGATTTCCGCTAAGTTTTCCATCTCTTTTGAGTTTAAGCTCATACTCTCGCTTGCAGAGTTTGTAGCTTGGACAATCTGGTTTATAGTAGCGTTTATCTCTGATAGAGAGTCTTGAGTTCTCTCTGCTAGCTTTCTAACCTCATCTGCAACTACGGCAAAGCCACGTCCATGTTCTCCTGCTCTTGCTGCTTCTATGGCAGCATTTAGCGCAAGAAGGTTCGTTTGATCTGCAATATCAGAGATAACACTAAGCACCTCTTTTACCTGCTCACTATCTTGAGATAATGCCTCTATTCTTTGTGCTAGTCCAACTTCTGCTACTGCGCCTTTTTTGACCTTATCTGTTAGTGCTATGATCTCAGCTCTCGCATCGTTTAACATATTGCTAGCTTCAAGTATCTCTTCTTTACTAGATTTTGAATCTTCTACGGACTTAAGTATTTCGGTTATCATCTCTGCTGTACTTTTCGTAGTCTCTTTGATAATATCTACTGATATAAGTACATTTTTGCTAACTACATGAGAAGTTGTAGATAATTCTTGGGATACAGATGCATTCTCAATAGCAGAACTTCTTGCTTGATATATCAAAGAGTTTAGTGAAGCCATCAGGCTGTTAAACGCTAAGCCTATTTGAGATATCTCTTTTGGAGTGTTTGTATCTATCTTTATAGTCAAGTCTCTGTTTTTAGAAATCTCACACATGACTTCTTCTAGCTTACTGATATGATTTGTGATACCATTTTTTATCAAAAGATAAACAATTATCATAAAGACTATAAGTATAAAAATTGCCGATATCACAACGCTTTTTATTATAGATGCAACATTTTCTTTAGCATCCTCTTTTATCTTTTTAATCTTAGGTGCTATTGATTCTTCTAAGTCTGCCTTATAAGCTCCAGTTCCAACAACCCATCCCCATGGTTTAAAAAGCTCTACAAAAGAGACTTTTTCTTCTGCTATTTTAGAGTTTGGTTTTGGCCAAACATAGTTTACAAACCCACTTCCATCTCTCTTTGCAACTTTGGCAAATTCACTAAAGAGTTTTACTCCATTAGCATCACTTAGTTCTGAGAGGTCTTTGCCATTTAGACTTGGGTCCATTGGATGGTCAATTATTACGGCATCTAAGTCATTTATCCAAAAGTACCCATCCTCAGCATATCTCATCTGTGAGATGATATTGAGCGCATCTTTTTTTATAAGTTCTACCCTATCTGATGTGTACTCTCCTGTACCTATAACCCAGTTAAATGGCTTAAAAAGTTGAACAAAAGAGACTTTTTCTTCTGCAACTTTTGAATTTGGTTTTGGCCAAATATAGTTTACAAAACCGCTCCCATCTCTCTTTGCAACTTTGGCAAATTCACTAAAGAGTTTTACTCCATTAGCATCACTTAGTTCTGAGAGGTCTTTGCCATTTAGACTTGGATCCATTGGGTGGTCAACTATTACAGCTTCAAGATCATTTATCCAAAAATAACCATCATTTGCATATCTTGTAGTTGAGATAAGATTTTTTATATGTCTCTTAAGTTCACTCTCTGAGAGTCTATCTCTGTTTTTTTCATACTCATTTTCTATTATAAAAAAAAGCAGTTGAGTCTGTCTAGTTAAACCATTAGAGACTTCTTTTTGTATGTTTTGAAGTTCTGTTTTTTTATAGAATGAGTTGAGAGTTTTTATAGCTATTGATGTGAATTTTTCTAGCTCATCTTTTTTTGTAGCATACGCTTCAGCAGTATAGTTTTTTATGCTTTGTTCAGTTGATATATTTATCTCGTGAACAAACTGCATAGCCAGTGCAACAGATATAAAAATCATAGCAGCAAATATAAGAATCTGCAATCTCATTTGGATAGACATATTCATTGTTAAACCTTGTTTTATTATTTAATATTATAGTAATAGTATACTTAACGACTATTGAAAGACTATCTAGAGAGTGTTGAAAAATATAGCTACTTAAAGATTAAAAATATGTAAAGAAGTCTCTCGAAGATAACTTCGAGAGTTCGATTATTTTATAAAGAACAGCTTTGAACTTTACTAGCTATCACAGCTACTATACTTGGATCTTCAAGAGTTGAGATATCTTGAGTAACTACTTCACCCTTTGCAATAATGCGCAGGATTCTTCTCATGATTTTTCCTGAACGAGTTTTTGGCAGTCCTGAGACAAAAACCATATCATCACAAAGAGCAATATTTCCAATCTCTTTTTTGATAATATTGTTTATAGTTTTAACTTCATCAATCTCATCAGCCATCCCTTCATCTTGTTTTAAAACAATATAAGCAAAGATGCCCTCACCTTTTAATGGATGTGGTTTACCAACAACTGCAACCTCAGCGACATTTGAATGTTTCTTGATAGCAGCTTCAATTTCAGCTGTTCCCATTCTGTGTCCACTGACATTGATAACATCATCTGTACGACCTGTAATCGTGATATAACCATCTTCATCATACATAGCACCATCACCTGTAAAATAGACAGCTTTGCCATCTTTTTTCACATCGCCATAGTAAGATTTGATATATCTCTCTTCATCTCCCCAAACATTACGAATTTGTGCTGGCCAAGGGCGAGTTATACAGAGATATCCTGTCTCTCCGGTTTCTGTTTTTTCTCCGGTTAAAGGATCAAGTATTTCAGCCATAATTCCTGGAAGTGCGAGTGTTGCACATCCTGGCTTGATAGGAGTAGCACCAGGAAGAGGAGAGATAACATGCCCACCAGTTTCAGTTTGCCAATAAGTATCTACGATAGGGCATCTTCCACCACCAACTTCTTCATGGTACCATTTCCATGCAGGTGGGTCTATTGGCTCGCCAACAGTTCCTAAGACTTTTAATGAGCTTAGATCATATTTTGCAGGCTCTTTTTCTCCCATCTTGTGTAGAACTCGAATAGCAGTTGGAGCTGTATAAAATTGGTTAACTCTATGGTTTTCCACCATTCCCCAAGGTCGCCCTGCATCTGGATAAGTGATTACACCCTCAAACATTACAGTAGTTGCACCCATTGCAAGTGGTCCATAAACTATATAAGTATGCCCTGTAATCCAGCCAATATCAGCTGTACACCAGTAAGTATCGTTTTCTTTTACATCAAAAACCCACTCCATAGTCATCTGCGCCCAAAGAATATAACCAGCAGAATTATGTTGAACACCTTTTGGTTTTCCAGTTGAGCCTGATGTATATAGTAAAAATAGTGGATCTTCCGAATCCATAACTTCTGCCGCACAAACTGCCGATTTATCTTTTATAAGCTCATTATATGAATAATCGCGTCCTGCTACCCAAGTAACTTCTTCATTGTTTCTCTCAACAACTAAGACTTTTTTTACAGTAGTTATTCCCTCTAGAGCTTCATCAACAACTGGCTTTAACATATAAGGACGCTCTTTTCTATAAGCACCATCTGCTGTTATAACTACTTTTGCCTCTGCATCTTCGATTCTATCACGAAGGGCTTCTGAGGAGAAACCACCAAAAACTATAGAGTGAATAGCTCCGATTCTAGCACACGCTAACATCGCATAAGCAGCCTCTGGAATCATTGGCATATAGATAACAACACGATCTCCTTTTTTTACACCAAAATCTTCTTTTAATAAGTTTGCAAACCTGTTTACATGTTTGTATAAATCCAAATAAGTAATAGTTTGAATATCACCTCTATCACCTTCAAAAATGATAGCCGCTTTATTTTTGCGACTCTCTAAATGACGATCTATACACTGATGAGCAACATTTAACTTCCCACCATCAAACCATCTAACAAAAGGAGCTCTACTCTCATCTAACACTTTAGAAAATGGTTCAACCCAGTCAATCTTCTCTTTAGCTGCATCAGCCCAAAAACCTTCATAATCCTCTATAGCTCTATCTTGAAGTTCATAATATTCACACATGTTTTTAATATTTGCCGTTTTTGCGAACTCTTTATTTGGTTTAAAAACTTGCTTTTTTTCTATCATTATTTTTCCTTTTTATTTATTTAAGTACGCCAAAGGAACAAGTCCCTTTGACTACGCTAACGCTAAGTTTTCTCACAGAGAGTCTTGCGACAGGCTTCAGCGCAAGGCTCTCGCAACTTTGTTGCTCTTGTTTTTTAGTACGCCAAAGCAACTATGTCCCTTTGACTACGCTAACGCTAAGTTTTCTCACAGAGAGTCTTGCGACAGGCTTCAGCGCAAGGCTCTCGCAACTTTGTTGCTCTTGTTTTTTAGTAGCTAAAATTTTTTTGTATCTTTAGCTTTTAGCTTTAAAAATATCATAGCTGTCATAATGGCATCATTTACAGCATTATGTGCGCCCATATCAGGCACGCCACAATTTTTTAAAATTGTATCAAACCTCAAATCAATATTCCCTTGAGGAATCAAAGAAATCGTTTGATCGAAGTATATTTCAGAGACTTCTATCTTTTTGTTAGGAAGAGTGATACCTAACATTGGCTTAATGTACTTGTTTATCATACTCACATCAAACTCTAAGTAGTAACCAACGAGTGGTCTTGAACCTATAAAGTCTAAAAATTCACGAATAGCATTCTCAGTAGTCTTAGCATTTTGTAAATCTATCGGTCTTATACGGTGAATTTCTATACTTCTTGAACTCATTTCACAAGAGTTTTTTATAAAAACCTCAAAAGTTTGTGAAGTGAGTATTTTATTATCTTTTATCTTAACAGCCCCTATAGAGACAATATCATCCCTTTTAGGGTTTAGTCCTGTTGTCTCAGTGTCAAAAACAATATACTCACCACTTAAATCTTCTTCAAACAAAAACTCATACTCTTTCTCTTTAAGCTTAGAGCGGTTTGCTTTTGCCTTCATCTTGTCTATAAAAGAAAACAGCATTATGAGACCATATTTAAATGAAAGTGAAAACTCATAAATTTTTTAAACTTATTTATGATTTTAAAACTATCTTTTAATAAATCCCTTTGAATCTTCTCTAGTGATTGAGGATTTATATAGTTACTCTCATCCAAGGATTTCGCTTCTAGTGCAGCTTTTAGGCGGATTGCACTAAGTGTATCAAAACTCTCTATGAGTTCTGTTGCAAAAATTTTATCTATTATCCCCTTATTATTAAGCTCTTTTATTCTCTCTATAGTGTTTGTTTGGGTTATTTCGTACTCTAGACATAGAGTTCTTACTCCATGAACAAGTGCAAAAAGTCCACCTTTTTTTATATCGAGCCTATTTTGTTGCTCTTTTTCTAAAACAAAACCTGAAAACATAGAGAGCGGAGTCTCAAAGTTAAGAACTGCTTTTGCTATATGAGCCAAAACATCTGCTCTTTGATGAAAGTGATGGTGAAGATGCGTAATAAGAGAGCTTAGAAGTTTTTCATCACCTGCCACGCACTTGGCATCTAAGAAGATGCTAAGGTTTTGAACATCAGCTTCACTCATGCTTTGTGTCCATCCAGCTATTAGCTCTTTATACCCAGACTCATTTCTCCTCCAAAACTCATTACTCACCATGATATTACCGGGACATTTTGGAAAGCCAAGTTCTAACAAATATGAGTTTAACTTCATCATAGGCTCTTCGTAGAGTTTTACATCTGTGCCATTTCTAATGATAAGGGCATTATCTTGGTCAGATTTTAGAGTCTGCTCTTCCCTTCCTTCACTCCCCATAACAATGAGTGCACAATCTTTTTGTAACTCTGCATCTACACACATATCAAAGACTTTTTTATATACTTTAATGTTAAGAGTTGAGATAAGTTTTGTGATATATCTCACTTTTACACCCTTAGCACGGAGTGTAATGATGATATTTTTCATATCAGCTTGTAGGATCTTTAGGTCATCTATATTTAGAGCTTTATCTATCTGAACTGCTACGAGATGCGAATGGTTTGCAAAATAGCTAAGTAAGTCAAGTTGTTCTAACACCCCAAAGACTTCCTTGTTTTTCATAACAACTACTCTTTTTATCTCATTTTGAGTCATAATTAAAAGAGCATTAAATAAGAAATCTGCATAATCGATGCTAATTAGCCCTTTTGTCGCAATCGTTGCTATCTCATCTTTTACATCAGCTCCACCGAGTAGTACGTGTTTTCTCAAATCTGTATCAGTAACTATAGAGTACTCATTCTCATCCTTTACGATAATCACATGTGCTTTTAGCTTCTCTTGTTTACTCAATGCACTAAAAATACTCTCATCTTTTTCAACAACACAAGCCTTATGTAAAAACATATCTGAAACTCTTGCCATTAAAAATCCAGAGAAATCACTCTGCATATCGTAATTTTTAAGTTGCTGATGTCTTGTTACAAAGTCTTGTAGGAAGTAGTTTTGCACTTTTTTGTTTTGCATAAGCTCCAAAAAGTCATCTTTTTTAATCTCATAACAGATAAGATCTTCATCAACAACAAATTTTCCCTCACATTTTCCATATATAAGAGCATCTGCGTCAAAGGTGTCTCCATGAGAGTAAACATTGTGAATTTCATCATCTTTTGACTCTGAGACTGAACCCTTTATAATAATGTAAAAGGCAATAGATGGAAGGTTTTTAGAGATGAGTAGTGTGTCTTTTGGATAGTAGGCTATATCAATTTTTTGCATGAGATTATCAAGCGTCTCTCTACTTAAGAGTCCAAATGGGTGTATGGATTCTATAAGTTTTCGTTGATCTAATATACTCAACTCTATAACTCCTTGTTGAATTTAAAATAAGGAGATTCTTAAACCACTTATCTAAAATAGTTTAGCTTCTCTCACAAGAAAAATTACAACTCCCTTAACTCTCAAAAAATAAATTTTTCGTAGTCTTTGAGTATGCTAACCAATGGCATACTCCATGTTAAGGGAGTTGCAAGAGACAAATTGTCCCTGACTCTCAAACGGGCTTCTCCGTTTGAGTGCGTAAATTTAGTGCTCAGATGCACCCTCTGCACCGATACCAGTTTGACTTCTAATATACTGCGCTTCAAAAGCTTCTCTCTCTGCCTTAGCATTGTGAGATGTGTCAGTTATAGAGAAAAACCAGATAGAAACAAATGCCGAAATAACTGAGAATAGTGCTGGATATTTATAAGGGAAAATTGCTTCTGCATTTCCTAAAATATCAACCCATACAATCGGACCTAAGATAACTAGTATGACAGCAGTTGCAAGACCAACTGAACCACCAATTACAGCACCACGAGTTGTAAGTTTACTCCAGTACATTGAAAGGAAAAGTATCGGGAAGTTAGCAGATGCTGCAATAGCAAAAGCAAGACCAACAACAAACGCGATATTTTGGTTCTCAAACGCGATACCCATGATAATAGCTAGAATTCCTAAAACTACAGTTGCAGCTTTTGAAACTTTCATCTCAGTAATACCATCAACCTTACCTTTTTTGATAACAGATGAGTAGAGGTCATGACTGATTGCAGATGCACCAGCTAGAGTAAGACCTGAAACAACAGCTAAAATAGTAGCAAATGCAACCGCTGAGATAAACCCTAAGAAGAAGTCACCACCAACTGCATGACTTAAGTGAATAGCCGCCATGTTGTTTCCACCAAGAATCGGGTAACCACCATCAACTGCTTGTTTAGCCATATCTAAGTATTGAGGATTTTGAAATACCATAACGATAGCACCAAAACCAATAATAAAAGTTAGGATATAGAAGTAACCGATAAAACCAGTTGCATAAAAAACTGACTTTCTAGCCTCTTTAGCATCACTTACTGTAAAAAATCTCATAAGAATATGAGGAAGTCCCGCAGTACCAAACATAAGGGCAACGGCAAGCGAGATGGCCGAGATTGGGTCAGAGACTAATCCACCCGGAGACATTATCTCTATACCTTTTAGCTCTGTAGCGTGTGCAAAGAGTTGGCCAAAGTTAAAGTTGTAGTGTGCCATAACAGCTACTGCCATAAATGTAGCACCTGAAAGAAGCAAGAACGCCTTAATGATTTGTACCCAAGTAGTAGCAAGCATACCACCAAATGTTACATAAAGTATCATAAGAACACCAACTATGATAACCGCTATCTCATACTGAAGACCAAACAGAAGTTGGATAAGTTTACCAGAACCAACCATTTGAGCGATTAGATATAAAACAACAGTTGCAATAGACCCAGATGCCGCGAGTGAACGGATTGGAGTTTGACGAAGTCTGTAAGATGCAACATCAGCAAAAGTGTACTTTCCTAAGTTTCTTAGAGGCTCTGCAATCATAAAAAGGATGATTGGCCAACCAACTAAAAAGCCTATTGAGTAGATAAGTCCATCATAACCTTTGTAGTAAACAAGACCAGATATTCCTAGAAATGAAGCCGCTGACATATAGTCACCAGCGATTGCCATACCATTTTGAAAACCTGTGATTCCACCGCCAGCTGTGTAGAAGTCTTTTGCAGACTTTGTTCTTTTTGCAGCCCAGTAAGTGATACCTAGAGTTCCACCAACAAAGATTAAAAACATTACAATAGCAGATATATTAAGAGGTTGCTCTGGATTTACACCCTCAATAGCGCCAGCTGCAAATACTCCTATAGTCCCAAGTATTAGAAATAAAAATACTCTATTTATCATACGTCTTCCTTTAGTGATTGTTTAACTTTGTTACTTAAATCATCAAACTCGCCGTTAGCTCTTTTGGTATAGATACCAGTCAAGATAAAAGCAAAAAAGATAACTCCCATTCCTACAGGAATACCTACAGTTGTAACTGATCCATCAGCTAAAGGCGTACCTAATATCTCTGGATAAAAAGCTATAGTTAAGATAAATATACAATATACCGTTAACATAGCGATAGATAGTTTAATCGAGAAGCCAGTTCTTTTTGCGAGCAGCTCTTGATAGTGTGGATTTGCTTTAATATGTTCCACTGTTTCTTTTTTCATAATTTTACTTCCTTAATTTTACTTTGTAGAATGAAAGAAACCCTTCATTCTATCTTGTCACGGTATCGGGAGTAATCCCGATACCTACGCTAACGCTAAGTTTTCTCACAGAGAGCCTTGCGACAGACTCAGCGCAAGGCTCTCGACACTTCTGCCTCTTGCTTAATTTTACTTTGTAAAATGAATGATTTCCTTCATTCTTGTCACGCAAAACGAACAAGTCCGTTTTACTACGCTAACACCCCAAGGGTACTTCCTTCGGGGCGCGCGTTGATTTCCTTCGGCAGGAAGCCCTCAGCACTTGTGCCTCTTTCTTTTGAACTCTCTTGGAACCGCGAACTTGTTTCCTCGTTGCACCTCTCCTGAGGTGCAACAGATATTAAAACTTATAACTAACTATAAATCTATACTCGTTCCAACTAGTTGTTTCACCAATCGTGTTTACATTAAAGTCTCTTGCATAGTTTCCGCGAAGACGAAGTTGTAAATTTTTAACAAAACCTGTGTTATAAATCAGATCAAAACCACTTTCACTAGCATCATTATGAGTATAACCGTTGTACTTGTCCATATCATAGTTTGCATAGTATAGTGCGGTTGTAAAGTCTGGTCCAAATGCTTTGAAGTTGTATGAAGCAGCTATTTTATACGCTTTTGTTCCTGCTAAAAATTGATGACGAGTTACCATGCCTTGAGTATATGCTGGCATCCCACCCCATGGAGAAGCAATAGCGTTTGCATAAGCTGCATCACCTGCAGAGTTTGCACCTGTTTGCGAATATGCTACATAAGCCGTAAAGTTTTCTATAGATGCTCCAGCTTTAGCACCCCAATATGTACTATCTATTTTACCATCGCCTCCTACTGCTTTTAGTTGTTTATCTCCAACAGAATCTTCTTTGATAAACTGAACTGCTGCAAATGGTTTAACAGAACCTAACTCCATCTTATAATCAACTTCTGCATAAAGAGCGTTTAGTATGTCGTAAGCGTAGTAATCCCAAACTTGTAATTTAAGCCCTTTGATTCCTGTATATGTAGCTGCCAATACAGATACACCATCAGTTTTTTTACCAACAGCGTAGCTACCCATATTTTCAAAATCACCAACTTGATTTGAAGGATCTACAACAGAGTATCCTGAAGTCCCACTCAAAATCCCACCTGCACCATAAGCGCGACCAAATGTACCCTGAGCAAAACGAGTTACATGAGCTGCTATTAGAGTCGTATCTGGGATGTCTGTGTTACTAACAACTACTGCTTCAAAGAGGTTTGGAAGCATCCTAGCATCGTCAGATCCTGCCATTGGAGTATCTAGCTTTTGACGACCTATCTTTATAGTTGTCTTAGTCCCTAAATCTTTAGCGTTATAGCCAATATAAGCCTCACCCAAAATAGAGTAACTATCATTACCTTTTCCTAAAAGCGTTGGATCAAACTTTTTACTAGTTTTATCACTCCTATTAGCAAATCCATTTGTAGTATAAAAAGCAGCACCAAAGTTTAAACCTTTAAAGTCTGCAGTTTCATACTTTAAATGACCACCAATAGCATTTGCATTTCTTGTAAAGTCATCTGCTCCAACTTTACTATAATCCATAGCTCTTGAGATACTAAAGGCTCTAATTTCACCACTAACCTTCCCTTCACTAAACATCGTACTTAAGTCTTCAGCAGCTTGAAGGCTTGCTAAACTTAAAAGCCCAACTGTCATTAGACTTAATGTTATATGCTTTTTCATTCATCTTCCCTTTGTGATTTTTTACTCTCGTATACTAAAGAAGAAATATAGCATGAACATAGCATGAGAAAAATTTTAGGCAAATATGACTAAATTCTTTTTTTTTGAGTAGATTTGTAACTTTTAAATATTTACTCTAGCTTAAACAAATAGTCGCACTATAAATTTTCCTAATATTCTTAATATAGTAGACTATAATCTTTTTTAAATATTTAAAATTATCTAATGGATAAAAGTGATGAAAGAATTTATAAATGCTTACAGAACGCAAAAAATCAGTGTTGACTCTTTTTTAAAGACGTTTATAGGTAGCCTTCCTAAAAATTATATTGATAACCCTTTAGAGATTGTAAAGAAAAATCGCTTTATACAGTTGGTATATGGAGTTGATTTAAACTTTAAGCAGGCGACACCTGTTGTCTCAAGGAAGGAATCTGACTCCTCTCAACTTGGAAACGATAAGAGTCACTACTTTATGAAACTTCAACTTGATAGAGATGATATTTATATCTCAAATCCCTATATTCATCACAAAACAGGAAAGGCTAGCATTAGTCTTGTTCAGCTTGTTGGTTCTACTTACTGTGTTTTTGACGTAAACCTTATTCATCTTTTAGAAGATTTAAAACTTATAGAGTATAACAGTGCTCATGACAAAATAAAAAGAATAATCTACTTTTTTGGCTCTACTATGCTCGCTCTTGTCTCGATAGCTCTTATTGCATATGGCGGATATATATTTTTTGCACTACTCTTTTCACTATCAAGCTCAGATTTTTTACACGATGTATTTACTTCCATCATATCTATGACGCTTGGTCTTGCCATCTATGATCTTGCCAAGCAGATTTTTGAACATGAGGTTATCTATCAATCTTTTCATCAAACAGAGGACAAACAATACAAGGTTCTTGGGAAATTTCTAATCTCTATCATCATTGCTCTCTCAATCGAAACACTAATGGTGGTTTTTAAGATAGCTCTCGATGACACTTCAAAGATGATAAATGCTTTTTATCTACTAATTGGTAC
The DNA here is from genome assembly GCA_028684815.1 of Sulfurimonas sp. Lineage (GTDB taxonomy): Bacteria > Campylobacterota > Campylobacteria > Campylobacterales > Sulfurimonadaceae > Sulfurimonas. Next base: position 19,349 of record JAQUFE010000024.1, on the reverse strand, counting down.
AACTATTATGCTCGTAGGACTTGGTTATTTTTACAAAACTATTCAAGAATCAACCTCAAAAGATGACTGTTAAGGCTGCTCTGTTAGTATGCTTATTTCTTTGCATCTCTTTTTGTTGATTTTTTCTTCTTTGTAACTCTTTTAACTTCGGGTTTTTTATGTTCACTCTTTAGTTTTAACTCATCTTGATCTTTTCGTCTTATAGTAGGATCAGGCTCAAACCCCTCAACTGTCTCTTGAGGTATTTTTTGACCAATGAGGCGCTCTATATCTTTCATGTCATACTTCTCATAAATATCTAAAAGTGATATCGCCTCTCCATCACGACCTGCTCTTCCTGTTCTTCCAACTCTATGAACATAATCTTCTGGGATTGAAGGGAGTTCGTAGTTTATAACATATGGAAGCTCTTCAATATCAAGCCCACGAGATGCTATATCTGTAGCTATAAGAACTTTTATCGCACCCTCTTTAAATTGCGTTAGCGTTTTTAATCTGTTTGCTTGTGTTTTATCTCCATGAATAACTCCACACTTTAAGCCATCTTTTTTAAGCTCAATAAAAAGCGCGTCAGCACTAACTTTTGTTCTTGTAAAGACTAGAACCTGTGGGAAGTTTCTTGAGCCAATTAGATAGGCTAAAAGCTGTGCCTTTTTGTCAGCATCTACCATATATGCTACTTGGTTTATAGTGTCAACTGTAGTGTTTTTCTTAGATGTTTCTATAAAGGCTGGTTTTGTTAATATCTGTTTTGAGAGTTTTCTAACTTTGTCGCTATAAGTAGCTGAAAAAAGTAGGCTTTGATGTCTCTTTGGAAGTTTTAGGTGGATTTTTCTTATCTCTTTTGAAAAGCCCATATCTAGCATTCTATCAGCTTCATCGACTACAAAAACTATAATATCAGATAGACTCATCCCACTCTCCATAAGTTCCATAAATCGCCCAGGAGTCCCTACAACAATATCAATCCCACTCTTAAGAGAGGTTCTTTGTGCTTCTATGTCTTTTCCACCTACTATAACTGCACCCTTTATGTCCATATATTTTGAGTAATTTAGTATATCTTGATGGATTTGGATGGAGAGTTCACGAGTAGGAGAGAGAATAACTGCTCTTATACCTTTGCTCTCATCTTCTCTTGCATTTCTAAGTTTTTGCAAAATTGGAAGAGCAAAAGCTGCAGTTTTGCCTGTTCCTGTTTGCGCAGTTGCAAAAATGTCGCTCTTTGCTTGTACCAAAGGTATAGCTCTTTTTTGTATTAAAGTCGGCTCTTTATAGCCTAACTCTTTTATTGCTTGAAGAAGTGGCTTTATAAGTCCTAATTTTTCAAATGACATCTTTTGTAACCTTATGTGAATATAAATCTGATTTTAGCATATTATTAAGCAAATAAACTTTTTATTTATTTTAAATTAGAGTATCATGATAGACTTTATTCATAATCCAAAGAGGTTTTAAAGCTTTATGTCAAAACAAACAACCTATAAAAAAATCACTGCTAAAATCATCCTTACAACACTTTTCTTAACCCTAAGCGCAGCGTATATTTATAGTGAATTTATGAAAAAAAGTGCAATCTCTAACTTGGCACAGATAGATGCTAAAAAGAGCAGTAGACTTGTGTTTGAGACACTCTATACTGCATGCAGATGGGTTGGAACAAAGAAGATTTAGAAAAAATCATCCTTAGACTAAACTCTATAGAAGAGAGCATGAGAGTAAATGCTTATAGGTCAACCTTAGTAGATGCTCTCTATGGAGGAATTGAAAAAGACAAAGTAGCCATAGCGTCAAACCAAAACCTCCAAAAAGCTATGCGAGGAGAAGAGATTTTAGATATCTCTAGTTCTGAGATTATAAATTATTACTACCCTGTAGTTGTTAAAGATGAGTGTTTAAGATGCCATATAAATGCAAAAAGAGAAGATATTTTAGGAGTTATAAATATCTCCTTTCCTACAACAAACCTAAAAATATCACTTACTCAGATGATAAACTTTTTTATATTTTTTATAGTTGTTTTCTCACTTATAATCTTTTTAGCAATCTTTATTGAGCTAGACACTTTTCTTATCAAACCTATAAGAAACTTCTCAAATATTATAAAAAGTATCACAACTTCTAAAGATATAACAAAGAGAGTTGAAGTAAATGACAACATAGAAGAACTTGACTCCATAAAGGAGATATTTAACTCTATGCTTGACTCAATCGAGCGCCAATTTTACTATGATAACTTAACCTCTCTTCAAAACAGAAGAAAACTTACAGAGGCCCTAGAGCTTAGAGGACACTCTTTTTTGATGATTATAAATATAGACTCTTTTCAAGAGATGAATGATCTGTATGGAGACGATGCTGGAGATAAGCTTCTAAAAGAGTTTGCTATGTTTTTACAAAGACATATGCCAAGAGAGGAAAATCTTTACAGGCTTCATGCAGATGAGTTTGCATATCTTTGTAGAGGTAGTGTGGACATAAAAGAGTTTTTAACCTTTGCAGAACTCATAAGTGAGAAAATTTCAAAAGAAATCTTTTTTCTTGGACTAGAACAAGAGATAAGCCTGAGTGCTACTATCGGTATGTCTTATGGGACAGAGATGCTTCTAGTAAACGCAGACACTGCTTTAGTTGTAGCAAAGAAAAAGAAGAAACACTTTTTACTCTACGATGAGTCCATGGCTATGTCAAAAATATATGAAAAAAATGTAACTTGGACAAAGAAGTTAAAAGTTGCCATAGATGAAGATAGAGTAGAACCTCTATTTCAACCCATAGTAGATGTAAAAACTCAAAAAACAGTAAAGTACGAATCTCTAATGCGCATTGTTGACGAAGATGGTAGCTATATAGCCCCTATTCACTTTTTAGAACTTGCTAAGAAAAATAAGCTCTATCACCAACTCACTAAGATTATGATAGAAAAAACCTTTGATAAGTTTAGAAATTCTTCTTATCTTGTATCTATAAATATCTCCGTAGAAGATATACTAAATAGAGATATTCATAACCTTATACTTGAAAAACTCTCCTCTTATGGAATGGGAGATAGAGTTGTTTTTGAACTTATCGAGTCTGAGGGTATTGAGAATTTTGACGAAGTTATCAAGTTTATCAATGAGGTGAAATCTTTCAATGCAAAAGTCTCTATTGATGATTTTGGAACAGGTTACTCTAACTTTGAGTATCTTATGAAACTAAAAGTTGACTATATTAAGATAGATGGCTCTATGATAAAAAATATAGACATAAACAAAGATTCAGAACTTATCACTCAAACCATAGTGGACTTTGCTAAAAAGATGAAGATAAAAACCGTAGCTGAGTTTGTCTACTCAAAAAATGTTTTTGATAAAGTGGCAGAACTAGATGTTGACTTTGCACAAGGGTACTATTTTGGAAAGCCTAGTAAATATATAGAAAATGAGTCTTAAATACCTTATAATCTTACAAAATTTGTTTTTTAAAAAATTTGTTTTTAGTTCACAACATCAATTGAACCTTCTGATTAATCTATAAACTAGATTCCGTGTCAAGCACGGAATGACGGAACATACGCATCCCGAACAAACAAAACTGTCATTCTGAACAAACAAAACTGTCATTCTGAACAAACAAAACAATCATCCCGAACGAACAACGCCAATTCAAGCTGTCATCCCGAACAAACAAAACTGTCATTCTGAACAAACAAAACAGTCATCCCGAACGAACAACGCCAATTCAAGCTGTCATCCCAAACGAACAAACTGTCATCCTGAGCAAACAAAACCGTCATCTTGAACAAACAAACTGTCATCCTGAACTTGATTCAGGATCCAACTTAATAATTCTTCAGAGCATTCAATGAATTATCCAAATTATAAGCTCTATAAGTTATAATTTCATCACTTAAAAAACGAGTTGTATCATGGTTAGGAAAAATCTTAAAAAAATTTCAAAAAGTCAGAGACTAAAAGAGTTTATCAAAAAGTACAAAGTGCCCTCAGAATATCTCTCAACTAACAGAAAGATGGTCTCTAAAGCTGTACTTATTGGTATGTTTATAGCTTTTATACCAATGCCTATGCAGATGCTACTAGTCATTGCAATGATGCCATTTTTCAAATTTAATGTGCCCATAGCTCTTGCTATGTGTTGGTTAAGTAACCCTTTTACTATGCCGCCAATGTACTATATGGAGTATCTAACAGGTTCATTTTTTCTAGGAAGCAAACCGCTTGAAGTTGAGATGACATTGGATTGGTTTAGTAATAATATAGATGCCATATTTATAGACCTCTACGTTGGAGCTTTTTTCTACTCTGTTGTAGGTTCACTCTCTGCTTACTTTTTAGTAAATTTTATCTGGAGAGGCTCAGTTGAGAGAGATAAAAAACTCCACAGAAATGATAGAAAGTCCTAAGCTAAAACCCTTTTGGAAGCTCAAACTTGCTTAAGGCTACTAATATATAAAGCTTAGAGTTACTTAAAAAGCCCCAAATAAATTCGGGGTTCCAAATATTTTGATTGTTTCGAGGCTACAAACTTACTTTAGGCCCGATAGTAGATTGAAACTCTATAGAGTTTGTTTAATTTTTTTATAGTAATAAAGCCACGCAACTACGCCAACCAAACTCATAGCAAGACTCATAACTTGCCCTTGAGTGATGGCATCACAACAGATATATCCAATCTGAGCATCTGGAGCACGGTAAATCTCTGCAATAGCTCTAAAGATGCCATAACTAATAGCATAGACTAAAATCAACTCTCCGCTAAATTTTTGGTACTTTCTATAAGCATAAACAACTATAAAAACACCAAAACCCTCTAAAATAGCTTCATATAGTTGTGATGGATGACGAAGCACACCATCGACTAAGATTCCCCAACTTACATCAGTCTCACGGCCTACAAGCTCTTGGTTTAAAAAGTTACCAATGCGCCCAAAAACAAAAGCCAAAGGAACACTAAGGGCTACTAAATCCATAATGCGGCCAAATGGCATCTTATGTTTTTTAGAGTAAAGATAAGAACTAATTAAAAAGCCAATAATAGCACCATGATAACTCATGCCTCTGATGCCTACAAACTCACCATTTTGAAATGGATTGAAGATTTGCCACGGATGAGAGAGATAGTAGAGGGTTTGTGTATCATAAAAGAGGATGTAGCCGAGTCTAGCACCTAGAATTACGCCAATTTCTACATAGATAAAGTAGTTATCAATCCCCTTAAATTCTAGCTTATCTCTTTTGATAAAGTACTTTCCAATATACAAGGCGCTCACAAGCGCTAAGACATACATGATGCCATACCAGTGGACTGGAAAAGAGAAGATGCTAAAGGCTACGGGGTCAAAACTCTCATAGATATTATTCCAAGAGTTCATCTACTTTCTCAGGGCCTCAGCAATGAGCTCTATAGGATTTTTAAATACAGTCTCAACTTTTGCGTAGCCCATAGATGCATTTATCTGCATCCTACAAGCACTACACTCAGCACTAACTACATCTGCGTTTGTCTCTTTAATCATTGCAGCTTTTGGAGCACCAGCCGCTTTTGCAAAGTGATACTTTTCAGTCTGCATAGTCACTCCACCAAAACCACAGCATCTATCTGAATCACTCATCTCTACAATGTTGTAGTTTTTACTTATGAGATTTCTAGGTTCAAGATATAAACCTTGCATCTTCTTGGCATGACATGGATCGTGATATGTAACTATGCGAGTATCTTTCTTTTTACTCTTTAAGAGTTGCTCTAAATGTGTGTGGTGTTGGAGCCACTCTGTAGCCATAAAGATTTTACTTCTAATTGCGATAGCTCTTGCCTTCCACTCTGGTTGGTCGTGAAAATAGTGTTCATAGTCAATTTTAAGCATCGCAGAGCAAGTTGCTTCTGGAACTATAATAGCCTCAACATCTTGCGCGAAGCTCTCAAAGTACTCAATATTAAACTTAGCGTTATAATCAACTGTATCAAAATCACCTGTAAAATATGCAGGAGCAGAACAGCACTTTTGACTCTTTGCTAAAAAAGCATCAATCTCAAGAGTCTCTAATATCTCTAAGAGTGAATCACCTATGCTTTTATAGTTATAGTTAGCTAAACATCCTATAAAAATAGCCACTTTTCTCTTTCCACCATTTGAAATATTCTCAGGATATGAGTTTAAAAATGAAGTTTTTGTAAGACTCGGAAGAAGTCTATCAGCTTTTAGCATTGGGATGGAAAATCTTGAGTTCATAGAGTCTATGTCTGCTTTTATCTTAAAGCCACAAGTTTGAAAAACCCAACCAAGTTTAAAAGCTATGTCATTCATCCAGCGATGGCGAAGGAGTAAAAAGAAGAGTTTTTTATACCACGCTATGCCAAACTTTTTAGCTATATCTGAGCGAACTTGCTCTATCACCATATCTGTCGGAAGTGATTTTGGACAAACTTCTACACAAGCTGTACATAAAAAACAGCTCTCAAAGATATCTTTAGCGTTCTTATCAAGCTCTAAATTTCCTCTTTGATAAGCACCGAGAAGATCTAAAAAACCACGCGGAGAAGTTACCTCATCAGGATTTACATTGTAGATGGTACAGACTGGGATACATTTTGCACACTTTATGCACTCATCAGTCACACCTCTGTAGTTAAAAATATCTTGAGCAGTTTTTGCCATTTTTTACACCGTTTTAGAAAATGTTTTAGAGTTTGCGACATGGTTTTTCATGTAGGCATCAAAAGGCATGGCGATGTTTCTAATAAGAAGAGTCCCTGTTTGACTACACTCAATGAAATTTTCATCCATACTTAGCAAATCATCATCTCTAAATGGTTTTAGCGCCTCTATAGCATCTGCAAAGTAGGTTTTAAAATCTATATCAAAGAGCTTCTCAAACCTTTTTATATCTAGTTTGAAGTTACTCATAAGCTCCATAATGACATATTGTCTAATCTTGTCATCCTCATTTAAAACCACACCTCTCTCAAATGGAAGCTTCCCAGCATCTATAGCCTCTTCATACTCGCCCATCACCTTAAAGTTTTGGTTATAACTATCAACGCCCTCGCCTATAGAAGTAAGCCCTACTCCGATTAAGTCCGCTCCGCCTTTAGTTGTGTAGCCTTGAAAGTTTCTATGAAGCTCACCTTTTTCAATGGCTTTAAAAAGCTCATCTTCTGGCTTTGCAAAGTGATCCATTCCTATCATTCTGTAGCCATGAGAAGTTAAAAAATCTATAGTATATTGCATGATTTTGAGTTTTTCATCTGGAAGTGGAAGAGTTGTCTCATCAATTTTCCTCATAGTTTTTTTAAGCCACGGAACATGAGCGTAGTTAAAGACAGCAAATCTATCAGGATCAAGTGTTAGAGCTAAGTCTAGCGTCTCTTTAAAAGTCTCTAAAGATTGGTAAGGCAAACCATAAATAAGGTCAACATTGACTGAAATCATATTGTATTTTCTTGCCAAATCCATCGCATCTTTTGTTATATTGTATGGTTGAATTCTATGAACTGCAGCTTGAACTTTTTCGTTAAAATCTTGGATACCAAAACTCACACGGTTAAACCCAGCCTCACTCATCACTCGCATCTGATCTTCATCTATATGACGAGGATCTATCTCACAGCTTATCTCAGCATCTGCGCGAAAGTTAGGAAAATATGACTTAATCTCTGTAATTATCTCTTTGAGTTGTGCAGCACTAAAGAAAGTTGGAGTTCCACCACCAAAGTGCATCTGAAGAACTTCACGAGAACAATCAAGATGTTTAGAGAGGATACTTAGCTCTCTTTTTAAGTAGTCCATATAGCGAATCATCTTATCTTCTTTTGAAGTAAAAACAACATTACAGCCACAAAAGTAACAGGCGTTTCTACAAAATGGAAGGTGAAAGTATAAACTAATAGGACGGTTGGAGTCTTGTGCTTCTAACTTTTGTATATACTCATCATATCCATAAGCATCACTAAACTCTAAAGCTGTCGGATAGCTCGTATAACGAGGTCCTGGTTTTGAGTATTTTAAAAATTTTGAAAAATCTAGCATTTGTTTTCCTCTCTATCCCAAAAATTCATAGCTATCGAAAAATAGATTTTTCCTAGCTTTAGGGGGTTGTAGGGACATTTTGTCCCTGCCACTAAAGCGGACGAGTTCGCTTTAGTGTGTAACATCAAATAAATGGCAATTATATCGTTATAAATTTAAAGCTAGTTAATGCTCAAATTTTCCAGCCAATCTTTGATAAATTTCACTACTTTTTAAAAGTTCATTGTGAGTTCCAGATGCCACAACTCTTCCCTTTTGCATAACTAAAATCTTATCAGCACCCTCTATGGTGCTTAGTCTATGAGCTATTGTGATGGTTATCTTATCTTTCGTATATTCATCAAGTGCTGCTTGTATTCTCTTCTCACTCTCATTGTCTAACGCTGATGTCGCCTCATCAAAAAGCAGAAGTGAAGAGTGTTTATATATTGCACGAGCTATAGCGACTCTCTGTCTCTGCCCACCTGAGAGGTTTGCTCCAAACTCTTCCATCATAGTCTCTATACCATGCTCAAGTGAAGATACAAATTCAGATGCATCTGCCAGTCTTAGAGCTTCTTTGACCTTTTTTTCATCTATGGCTTGCCCATAAGCCACATTTGCAGCTAATGAATCTTGAAAGATATAGATGCGTTGGCTCACAAGCGATATGTGATGTTTTAGTGAGTCTTGATTGTACTCTTTTATGTTTTTAGCGTTAACTAAAATTTCACCCTCATCTGCATCGTAAAAGCGAAGAAGCATATTTATAAAGGTAGATTTTCCTCCACCACTATCTCCAACTAAAGCGATATTTTCACCCTGTTTTATTTTTACACTTACACTATTTAAAGCATGCACATCTTCGTATTTTAAAGATACATTTTTAAACTCTATCTCCGTTATATCTTCTTCTAAAAGTTTTTGACCATCTATAATTTTGTTTTGAGTATCAAGTATTTCAAAGACTCTCTCACTAGCTGCTAGTGCGTCTTGTATGCGTCTGTAGATGGAACTTATGCGACGAATTGGCTGAAAGACAAGCCCTACTGCAGTTAGAAATGCTGTAAACTCTCCAACACTCATCTGCCCGCTATAAACCTCTCTACCGCCCACAAAGATAACCATAGCAAGTCCAACCGCGCCAATAATTTCCATCATTGGCGAGACTATCTCTCCAACATATACAGCCTTCATATTTATCTTAAAAAACTTCCAGTTCTCACCACTAAAACGCTCTAGTTCATGCTTTTGTGTAGCGTTTGCTTTTATAATTTCACTAGAGTTAAAAATCTCTGTAAGACGAGTAATTACATCCGCACTCTTCTCTTGTGAACGGTGAGAGTATTTTTTAAGTTTTTTTGCTATTAAGATCAGAGGATATATAACTAAGGGAACAAGCACTAGAGAGTAAAAAGAGAGTAAAGGGTTTAGATATGTAACATAGGCTACAAGAGCGATAACTGTCATACTCTCACGAAAGAGTTCTGGGAGCATATTTGATACAAAATACTCTATGCGCCCTATGTCATTTATAACCCTAGATATCAGCTCTCCACTTCTGTTTTTATATAAAAAACCCATATCCATACTGATAATTTTAGCAAGAAGAATCTCTCTAAGCCTTGAGACAATGTGCTGACCGATATAACTCATATAAACTGTCTGTATATAACGTCCTAGTGACTTTAAAAAGTATATAGCAGTAAGTCCAAGCGGGATGAGATATAGCATCTCTTCTTTTTTGTCGATAAACATATCATCCATAAGTGGCTTCATAATGTGAGCGGTTGCAGTAGTAGCTGCCACTGTTAGTATGATGCCAAATAAAACCAAGATGTATTGTAGTTTATACTCTTTTATATAGGGCCAAAATCTCTTTAATACTATCCTCAAAAACTATCCTATTGATCGTGTGATTTTACTAAATACTCTGTGACTGCTAGAGATGCTCTGTAGTACTCCTCGCACTCTAACTGCTCTTTTGTTATAGCTTTTTTAAACTCAAAACCGCCATCTTTTGCCATTATAACACCTGCATCATTAAATCCACAATGCAGAGCCTCGTCATCAAGTAAGTTAGTTCCAATAGCTGTATATTCTCTATCATAAAGCGTTAAGTTATATAGAGTTGGAAAGATATCCTTATGTGAAGATGCAAGAGTTGTATCTATCTCTTTAGTAGGTTTTAAATCTTCTGGGAGATAGATATAAAATGGGATAGTCTTTGTTTGAGTGAAGTGGTTATCATATCTCATAACACCCTCAACTGTGTTGTTATCAGCTGTAACTGCTATAACACTATTTTTAGAAAGAGGAGAGTTTTTTACATCATCTAAAAAACCACCTAGTGTATCTATAGCATAAGAGTAATCTTTAAATCGTCTCTTTACTAAGTCCATATCTCCGCTTATATGATCTTTTAAATCTTGTGAGATTTCTAAGGAGTTAGACTTGTAATCCTTTGGGATAGTGTATGGAGGATGGTTATTTGTAGTTAGGATAAATATAAACTGCGGTGTGGTAGCACTTTCAAGCATCTTATATACATATTTGTAGAGATACTCATCAAAAACACCCCAGTCGTGAGAGATAGCATCTAGATTTTCTCCTAAACTATTTGCTATTGCTCCTTTACCATGAGTGCTGTCAAAGCCTTGTCTTGACATAAAACTGCCTACATTTCTCCAAGACAGGTCTCCTCCATATATAAAATTAGTTTCATAACCAGCATCTTTATATACTTTTGCACTTGCTTGTGAAAATTGTGTATTTAAGTAGCCGCTTTGTGCAAAAGATGTTGAGTTTGGACGAGCTGTAATATTTAGTAAAAGTGGCTCTAGTGAGACTACAGTTCCATTTGAGCTAGAGATAAAAGAGGTAAAGAGAATATCCTCATCAAAATGTTTTTTTAGTCTTCCCATAACATTGAAACTATCACTTTGATAATCAAGCAGTGGCATCCCAAAACTCTCAACCATAACAACTACAACATGAGGAAGTCTGTTCTTTAGATGCTCATTAGCTGTCGTTTTTTTAACAATGTTATTTAAAAGATTCTCTCTATCTATATCTTCTTTTTGAGCATGAACTTCAAAGGCTTTTTCTATATCTGTACTATATCCAACCATCTTTATAAGGTCATAGTTGTGTGACTTACTTTTTGAGTACTGTTTATATGATTTCACAATAGCTAGAGTTGGAGTTTGCGGTAGTTTATTTACTAAAGGATCTTGTGAGACATCAGAGATGTAATGAGAGAGTGGAAATATACCAACAGACCCACGACCAATAAGAGCCACAACAATAATTAGAAAAAGGAAAAAAATCAACTGCTTAAACCAGTTTATGCCAAATGAAAATTTATCCTTTTTCTTAATAATCTTAAATACCAAAAGGTATAAAAACGCAAAATAGGCTATAAGAATAACTCCAAGCAGAGCTACATTGTAGTTTTGTAGAGCTGTTTTTAAAAGTGCTTCAGTGTCATCATCAAAGACCCCAAAAATCATAAGTGTAGAGTGCTCGCCAAAAAATGAGAAGTAAGCTATATCTGTAAAGGTAAGCAAAGAGAGTATGGTTAATAAAAGTACAAAATATACTCTAAAAAAAGTATAAAGATATTTTTGTAAAGCTTTTAATCTAAATAGCCAGACTAAAAAAATGAGTAAAATTCCCAAAGAATTTATATAAGCCATAACAATTGCATCTAGCCTAAATCCAAGAAAAAAGGCATCAAATAACTCAGAATACGAGTAGGCACTCGAGGCTGAAAAGCTTAAAAAAATATATGCTCTTGAGAGGGACATAAGGACTAATACTACTAGAGTTAATTTTAAAACACTGTAGAGGAGGTTTGTGAGATAATTGAAATGTTGATATTTTTGCATATGCGATTATACAGTCTTTAATTATATATTTAGTAAAATACACAACTTTAAACAAAGCATATGGCAAAAAAGAGATTTTGTAACTACTAAGAGTTGAAGTATTTGGATGAAAATCATCCTAAAAATCAAATAGTATAAAAAAGGATGTATCTATGAAAGGCATAATTTTAGCAGGTGGGAGTGGCACTAGACTCTATCCCATCACAAAAGGCGTTAGTAAGCAGCTTGTTCCTATCTATGATAAACCTATGATCTACTATCCGCTCTCAGTGCTTATGTTAGCTGGAATCAAAGAGATTTTAATCATCTCTACTCCTCATGATCTGCCTAGGTTTGAAGATTTACTAGGTGATGGAAGTGATCTTGGGATGAGTTTTAGTTACAAAGGACAGCCCTCACCTGATGGACTTGCACAAGCTTTTATCTTAGGTGAAGAGTTTATAGGTGGTAGCGATGTTTGTTTAGTTTTAGGTGATAATATCTTTTATGGTCATGGACTAACAAAACTACTAAGTCAATCAGTAAAAAATGCAAAAGAGCAAAATAAAGCAACAGTTTTTGGTTACTATGTAAAAGACCCTGAACGCTATGGCGTTGCAGAGTTTAATAAAAACGGAGATGTGATAAGCATCGAAGAAAAGCCTAAAAATCCAAAGTCAAACTATGCAGTAATAGGCCTATATTTCTACCCGAATGATGTAATAAAAAAAGCAAAACTTGTTAAACCTAGTGCTAGAGGCGAGCTAGAGATTACAACTCTAAACCAAGACTATTTAAGTGAACATAGACTCAAAGTTGAGCTTATGGGAAGAGGCTTTGCATGGCTAGATACTGGCACGCATGAGAGCCTCTTAGAAGCATCTTCATTTATACAGACAATTGAGAATCGCCAAGCTTTAAAAGTCGCTTGCATCGAAGAGATAGCTTATGAGATGGGTTATATCTCAAAAGAAAAGCTCCTTGAGCTAGCTGAACCACTAAAGAAAAACCAATATGGCGAGTACCTTATAAGAAGAGCCGCAGAGGGAGTTATAAAAGAATGAAGTTTACAAGAACTGAGATAGCTGATGTCATTATCTGTGAGCCAAAAGTGCATGGAGATGAGAGGGGATACTTTGTTGAGACCTTTAGAGAAGATAAACTTGAAGAATTTTTAGGTTTTAAGGTAAATTTCTGCCAAGATAATGAGTCTAAGAGTTCTCGTGGTGTTCTTCGTGGACTTCACTATCAGCTAGCTTCAGATGCTCAGACCAAACTTGTACGCGTTATAAAAGGTAGAGTATTAGATATCGCAGTGGACATAAGAAAAGGAAGTCCAACCTTTGGTAAACATATTGCAGTTGAGTTAAACAGCGAAAATAAAAAGCAACTCTTCGTTCCTCGCGGTTTTGCGCATGGTTTTGTAGTTTTAGAAGATGATACTATCTTTGCTTATAAAGTAGATAACTATTATTCACCCAAAAATGACAGAGGTATAGCCTTTGATGATAAAGAGCTAAAGATAGAGTGGCAAGTACCACATGATGAGCTAAAACTCTCGCAAAAAGATACCACTCAGCCAAAATTAAATGAGACTAATGATTTGTTTGATTATGGAGTTAATTACTATGCTTAATATTTTAGTAACAGGAAGTAATGGTCAGTTAGGTTCTGAGATAAGAAAGTTAATAAGTAAGATTCCCAGTCAAGATGAGAATGACGGTTGTTTGGATGAAAATGACGGTTATTTAAATGAGAATGGTGGAGAACTTACGTCATTCCGTGCTCCGACACGGAATCTAGCTAAAAACGATGAAAATCGCTTTTTCTTTACAGACAAGGCGACACTAGATATTTCAGATAAAGAAGCTGTTAATAAGTTTATTGATATGAATAAGATAAACATCATCATAAACTGTGCAGCTTATACAGCAGTAGACAAAGCTGAGTCAGACGAAGAGAGCGCAGATGCCATAAACCATAAAGCGGTTAAATTATTAGCGCAAATCTCTAAAGAGAAAAATATTAAACTCATACATATTTCTACTGACTATGTCTTTGATGGAACAAATCACAAACCATATAAAGAAGATGATGCCACAGCACCAAAATCAGTCTATGGAAAAACTAAACTTTCTGGAGAAAAAGCCCTCCAAGCAGTAAATCCAAAAAACTCCATCATTATTAGAACCTCATGGGTTTACTCTTCTTTTGGAGCAAATTTTGTAAAAACCATGCTATCTCTATCTAAGAGCAGAGATGAACTAAGTGTTGTTTATGATCAAGTTGGAACTCCTACTTATGCTAGAGATTTGGCTAAGACTATCTTAGAGATTCTTCCAAATATAAAAAATGAAAATGTAGAGATTTACCACTATTCAAATGAGGGCGTCCTCTCTTGGTATGATTTTGCAAAAGAGATTATGAAGATGGCAAAAAGAGAGTGCACTATAAACCCTATAGAGAGCTTTGAGTATCCAACTCCAGCACCTAGACCACACTTTAGCATCTTAAATAAGTCAAAAATAAAAAAAGAGTTTGGCATAAATATTCCTTTTTACAAAGATAGTTTGGATGAGTGTTTAAAAGCTTTAGGAGAGAGACGATGAAAAATATTTTAGTAACAGGATGTGCTGGTTTTATCGGAAGTAATTTTGTACCATTTTTTTTAGATAAATATCCAAAATACAATATTATAAATCTTGATTTGTTAACTTACGCAGGTGACTTAGAAAACCTAAGAGAGTGCGAAGGAAATCCTAAATATAAGTTTATAAAGGGAGATATTTGTAACCGTGAGCTAGTTGAGTTTATATTTACAGAGTATGACATAAACGGCGTAATCCACTTTGCAGCAGAGAGTCATGTTGATAACTCCATCAAAAATCCAGGTGTGTTTATTGAGACAAATGTAAATGGAACTTTCACGCTTTTAGATGTGGCTCAAAAGTATTGGATGGATGCACCATTTAAATATAAAGAGAGATATCTCGAAACCGATGCTTCGGCAAATGATGGAGTTCAAACCTCACTTCCAAGATTTCACCATATCTCAACAGATGAAGTTTACGGGACACTAAACGAAACCGACCTTTTTACAGAAGAGACACCTTATGCTCCAAACTCTCCATACTCGGCATCTAAAGCATCTAGTGATATGATAGTTAGAAGTTACCAAGAGACTTATGGAATGAACACGGTTATTACAAACTGTTCAAACAACTATGGGCCAAAACAACACGATGAAAAACTCATCCCAACTATCATAAGAAAAGCACTAGCTAGTGAGAATATCCCAATATACGGAGATGGTAAAAATATCCGTGATTGGCTCTATGTACTTGACCATTGTAAAGGCATAGACTTAGTTTATCACACTGGTAAAGAGGGCAATGTTTATAACATCGGAGGAAGAAACGAGAGAACAAATCTTGAGATAGTAGATGCGATATGTAGCATCTTAGATGCTAAAGTTCCAAAAAACAGAAGTTATAAAGAGTTAATTACTTTCGTAGAAGATCGTGCAGGACACGATAGACGCTACGCTATAGATGCCACAAAACTTGAATCTGAACTAGGCTGGAGAGCTGATGAGGATTTTGATAGTGGGATAGTTAAAACAATCGAGTGGTACTTGGAGAAATACAAAATATGAGTACTCAGCCAAAATCAACTATCATTATCTCTGTTTATAAAGATATAAAAAGCTTAGATATTATCTTAGAGAGCTTAGCATCTCAGACAATTTTACCCGATGAAGTTTTAATCTCTGAAGATTGCCAAAGCCAAGAGATGGCTACATTCGTGCCACAAGCTCGCAAGCAATATCCAAAGCTAAACATCACACATCTTTTTCATGAAGATAGTGGTTGGAGAAAGAATATCGCTCTTAACCGTGCTGTTTTAGCAGCACAAAATGAGTATCTTATCTTTATAGATGGAGATTGCGTACCATTTGAAGATTTTATAGAAAATCATGTTATTCAAGCAAAAAAAGGTGTAGTTCTAAGTGGAAAGCGAGTTGAGCTAGGCCCTAAGATAACACAAAAAATTTACGATAAAAAACTTAAGGCTTCTACACTTACAAAGTACTACTGGTTCTATCTACCGCAGCTTTTACTTGATAAAACTCGCCATCTAGAAGATATGCTCCACATCAGTGCAAAAAGTTTTTTAGCTCCACATATCAAACGCCATGTACGCTATATTATTGGATGCAACTGGTCTTGCTACAAAGAAGACCTTTTAAAAATAAATGGATTTGATGAAACATATACTCTCCCTTCTGTAGGAGAAGATATAGATCTAGGTTGGCGTTTTCGCGGTATGGGTATAAAGCTTTTATCTTGTAAGCACAATGCAAACCAAGTGCATCTCTACCATAAAAAGCGATTTGATAGCAGCACACTAAACATAAACAACGAGATTTTGCAAAAGAACTTTGATAAAAATAGATTTTTTTGCGATAACGGAATCATAAAACAAAACGGCTCAAATAAATGAAAATTGCTGCAAGTGTAGTATTTTACAATCCACCAGAAGAAGTAAAACAAAACTTATCCACCTATGCAAATAGTGTAGATTTACTTATAGTTGTGGATAATTCGCCGGTACCAAATCAAAAGTTTTTACAAGACTTACAAGCGCACTATAAAGAGAAGATGATTTTGATTTGTAATCAAGCAAATCTTGGAATTGCCACAGCGTTAAATCAAGCTTGTGATGAAGCTATCAAGCATGAGTGTGAGTGGATTGTAACAATGGACCAAGATAGCGCCTTTGTAAATTTCACACACTATAAAAGCTGTCTTTTAACTCTTAAAAATCCTCAAGATGTAGCACTCTTAGCAGCCAACACAACAAGAGATGCAAAGAGTCATCTTCCTAAAAATCCAACATGTAATTTTGAGGAAAAAACAGTAGTTATCACCTCTGCAAATATCTTAAATCTTCAACATTTTAACGCTATTGGCCGTTTTGATGATGCACTTTTTATTGACTTGGTTGATTATGATTATTGTGCTAAAGCTAGAGTAGTAAAACTACAAATTCTTTTTTTCAAAGATGCTTTAGTGGAACATAACCATGGAGAAGTTTTTAAAAGAAAAAATCTCCTCACAAGAAAAACAAAAGAAAAAAGGGAGCACAACCCACAAAGAGCCTACTACATAGCAAGAAACTATCTCTATATGGCAAAAAAATATCATGCTCTTTTTCCACAAGAGTTTGGGATATTCAAGATTTTTAATATAGTTTTTATTCACGATGTTACAAAAATTCTTCTTTATGAAGCAAATAAATGGCAAAAAATAAGAGCTAAAGGCATAGCGCTTCTGCACTTTTTACAAGGTAGAGTAGGAAAATACGATTTGGTGTCAATATGAAACCTAAAATCTCCGTTTGTATCGCTACTTATAATGGTGCACTATATCTCAAAGAGCAGCTTGATTCTATATATCGGCAGACACTAAAGCCCTTTGAAGTGATTATCTCTGATGACAACTCCTCAGATGCAACACTTAGCATCGCTGAGAGTTTTAGTGATAAACTTCCTCTTAAAATCATTCAAAACCAAAAAAATCTAGGCTTTAGTAAGAACTTTGAGAGCGTTATACAAGCTGCTAATGGAGAGTATATAGCACTTTGTGATCAAGATGATATTTGGGTAGATACCAAACTAGCCATCCTTTATGAGTCCATTGGGTCAAGCAGTTTGGTTTATGCCAACTCCTTACTTGTAGATGCGCAAGGTAAATCGCTCAAAAAAACTTTAGCGCAAAAACTAAAAAATAATTTTATTTCGTCTAAAAGTGCTCTAAACTTTCTTTATGATAATGCAGTTTCTGCACATGCTATTTTATTTAAACAAGAGCTTGTAGCCTTCATTGTTCCTTTTCCAAAGCAAACATACTTTGATGCTTATATAGCCGCGACAGCAGCAAGTTTAGAAGGAGTAATCTATGTTGATGAAACACTTGTTCACTATAGACAACATGCAACAAATACTCTAGGAAATAAAAAGAGTAAAAAACGACTTATCTCTGAAAAAATTGAAGAAAAACTTCATAAAAAAACAGCACAAAACAGACGTATGCTCTCTACAATTGAGGAATTTTTAACGATTCAAACACTAAATAAAGAAGAGATAGAGAGACTAAAAAAACTCCTCTCTTTTTACAAAGGGTTTGAAAAATCTTACTTCAACATAGCTATGTTTATATTTCTACTTAAAAATAAAAATACTTTTTTAACCATTACCAAACGAAATAAACTAAGCTTAGCTATTAAAAAGTCTATAGGCTACAAACTCTATAAGGTGGCACCATTTTTATGAAAAATATCGCAGTCTCTTTTATCACAATCAACTACAACTCATCTTTATACACGATAGAACTTCTAAAAAGTATTGAGCATTTTACATCTAACTTAACTAATTATGAAATTATTGTTGTTGACAATGCCTCTAGGGAAGATGAATTTAAACTCTTAAAAGACTTTATGCAAGAGAGAACCTTTTGTAAACTTATCAGTAATCGCATCAACAGTGGATTTGCAACTGGAAATATGCTTGGGGCGAACTATGCGCAAGGCAAGTACTACTTTTTTATCAATAACGATACAAAACTACTCAACGACACAGCAACTATCTTAAAAGATTTTTTAGATTCTCGCCAAAACGTAAGCTTAGCTGGTGCAAAAATTATGGATAAAAACAGCAATTATAGCTCTTCATTTAAGCAGTTCCCACATGCTATAAAACAACTCTTTGGTAACTCTATACAAAGAGCCCTCTCAAAGAAAAAATTTCCAAGTAACAAAACGAAACTTCATGAACCAACACAAGTAGAAGTCATTAGTGGCTCTTGCCTCTTCTTTAGAGCAGAAGATTTTTTTAATCTTGGTGGATTTGATACACAGTTTTTCCTTTATTGTGAAGAAGAGGATATTTCTAAGCGTGTATGGGATAGCCATAAAGAGGTTTATTTTGTCCCTGAAGCAGAGATTTTTCATACAGGAGGAGGAAGCACGAGCCAAACTCTTGTGATGGAGAAAGAGTTTTATATCTCCTATGCCCATCTTCGCAATAAACATCACTCTAGTCTCTCTCGTTTTTTATTAAACTTTGCACTTTTTTTTAAACTTTTTTTCCGTATATTTAAAAAGAAAAATGGCTTAGAACTTTTTTTCTTTTTTTTAGCTGGTTCTCCTGTAAAAGAGAGTTTACGTTATCAACAAAAGATGATTAACTATAGATGAAAATCAGCTTAAAGACTCTCTTTATTAGAAGTTCACTTCTATTTAAATATAAACACTACTATGTAACACTCAAGGAACCAAACTAAGCATGCTCTTTAACTCCTACGAATTCATCTTTATGTTTCTGCCTTTTACTTTCTTTATCTATTTCTTTTTACTTAGTAAGAGGCTTGTAACTGGTGCTAAGGGTTTTTTAGTATTTGCTTCTTTATTCT
>JAQUFE010000023.1 GCA_028684815.1 Sulfurimonas sp. | reverse complement strand
CCTGCATCAACTCCAAGCCTCTCTAAGTACTTCTTTGCATCTATACTACTTGATAATTTTTCAACTTGCATCTATAAACCCCATTAAAATAAGAGCTAAAACACTTTGTGGTCTTGAGTTTAACTCTAAGAGCCTGTAGGCTTTGTCAAAGTTATCTAGCTGTGCCTTTGTAAGGATAAGCATATCAACCACTGTAGCTCTGTAGTAAAGCACTTCTACCATAAGCTTAGCATCTACTCTTGATATTCTAGCATTTGCTTTTAAAAATGCGAAAATTGCAGCATAATCAAGCCTAGCAATATTTAGCTCACATCCATGGATAAGCTGAGCTTTTTCACCTTTTTTTATTGGAAGTCTTGAGCGAATTGTTATAAGAAGGTTTGATTTTGTAGGTGTGATGATTATATATTCAATGTTTCTAGGAGGCTCTTCTAAAACCTTTAGCAGAGAGTTTTGAGCGACTGTATGAAACTCAGATGCAGCTAAAATAATGTACTTCGTTGCAGATTCACTTATGTAAGATTGAGCTACAACGGCTTTTGCATGTTCTAGTAAAAATTTCTCTTCATGAAAAACAACCACTCTGTTTGGTGCAAGGGAGGCTTCGAGTTTAGTTATCTCCGCTTCAATGTTGCTAGAGATTAAGATATGGCTCTTTGTGATGTTATGAGCTAACATCTACCTCTCCAAATATCGTAGCATTTAGTGATGCATCAAAGAGTTTGTAGAGTTGTATCAGTTTTATATCTATCATAGGGTCATAAGATTTTAGAGTAAAACCATTATGATACTCTTCATCAAATATCCAGAAGTAGCTATTGTCTCTTCTTTTTGCAATATCTGAACGTCTATCATCTCCCTTACCGATATACCAAAAAAAGTAATCATCTTTATATGAGAGAGATATCATATCTTCAACTACATCTATCATCTCTCCACCACTTACATGGCGATAGTGTTCATACAAACTATCCATGCTAACTATTGGAAGAAGTGGTCTATCAAGATTCATAGCATTGATGGAACTAAGGATATATTTTTCAAACCATTTTCGCTTCTCATCTGTGATTAGGATAATTGTTTTTCCCTCTAAAATCTGCTCTAGTGCTAAAGAGAGAGGATTTGTCCAGTCAAATCTCTGCTCTTCTAGCCAGCTAAGAAATGCGCCATCTTCTCGTATAGCATCAAGACTCCATTGTGCAAAATCTAACACCTTTCTCACTCCATTTCAGCAAAGCTGAAATATAGTTCAATCACTAAAGCATTGGCGAGAATATTTTTTTTCATTACTTATCTAACTCGTATGCTTCGTGAAGTCCTCTAACTGCAAGTTCAGCATACTTCTCATCTATAACCATAGAAACTTTTATCTCTGAAGTTGATATCATATTTATGTTAATGTTATTCTCTGCCATCGTAGTAAAAGCTTTTGCAGCTACACCTGTATGAGACTTCATTCCAACGCCAACTATAGAGACTTTACACATCGCTTCATTGTAAGAGTCAGCTTTGATATCGCCCTTTTGAATAAACTTAGAGACTACCTTTTTTGCATCTTGAAGGTCGCCTTTTGCTACAGTAAAGTCTATGTTTGTGTTTCCATCATGCGCTTTATTTTGGATTATCATGTCTATATTTACATCATCAGCTGCGAGTGCATTAAATATCTCTGCTGCAATGCCAGGTCTATCTTTTACTCCCATCAAAGAGATGCGAGCTTGATTTTTATCCAAAGCTATTCCACTTACCAATAATTTTTCCATGATATTTTCTTCCTTTGTTATTAGTGTTCCCTCTGCATTTGAGAAACTTGTTCTTGTTACTAAGTTTACATTTAGTTTTTTTGCTAACTCTACTGAACGATTTTGAAGAACCTTTGCACCTAGAGATGCGAGTTCTAGCATCTCATCATAAGAGATCATATCAAGCTTTCTTGCTTTTGGCTCAATACGAGGATCTGTTGTGTAGATGCCATCTACATCTGTATATATCTCACACAAGTCTGCCTCTAAAGCGCCAGCTATTGCCACAGCACTAAGATCACTTCCACCACGACCTAGAGTTGTTACTCTACCATCAGGAGTTATCCCTTGAAAGCCAGCTACGACTATGATTTTGCCCTCTTTTAAAGCCCTATTCATTGTAGTTGGATCTATCTCTTCTATACGTGCTTTTGTATGAAGAGTATCTGTAACTATTCCAGCTCTTCGTCCTGTCATAGAGACAGCATCGAGTCCAAGCTCATTTAGTGCAATAGCTAGAAGTGAAGCTGTCACTCTCTCGCCTGAACTAAGCAACATATCCATTTCTGCCCTTGAAGGGCTTTTTGAAAAATGCTCAGCATAAGCTACAAGCTTGTTTGTCTCTCCACTCATGGCTGAGACTACAACCACTACATCATTACCAGCTTTTTTTGTCTCGCTTACACGATTAGCAACATTTTGGATGCGCTCTAAATCACCAACACTCGTTCCGCCATATTTTTGTACTATTAACATTTAAGTCCTTAACTTATAGGTAACCTTCATCTCTAAAGTGCTTTATAACCGTCTCATAAACTGCTTGTTTAAAAGATGCGCTAAGGTTTAGTGCATCA
Organism: Sulfurimonas sp.; assembly: GCA_028684815.1. Classification (GTDB taxonomy): domain Bacteria; phylum Campylobacterota; class Campylobacteria; order Campylobacterales; family Sulfurimonadaceae; genus Sulfurimonas. The sequence continues at coordinate 29,311 of JAQUFE010000023.1, read as the reverse complement.
TCAACTCCAACAAATTTATATTCACTAAACTCTGGATGAGAAGTATTTATATCTATCTTTGCGCTTTTTTCAAGCTTTACTAAAAAGTACTTCTGTCTTTGACCCTTATATGGGCTCATCTCTCTAGCAATCTTTGGAGGAAAATCATAAGATATCCACTCAGGATACTCACTTATGACCTCTACTGCCCTTGTGCCTATCTCTTCTTCTAGTTCACGAAAAAGTGCTTCAAGAACCCCTTCTCCATCATCAATCCCACCTTGTGGAAACTGCCAAACATCACTCAAATCATTTCTTTGTGCTATAAAAATCTCTTTTTTTTGCGGATAATCATTTGACACTATAATCATTGCAACATTAGGACGATACAAATTTTTTTTATTCATCAGCACACCTAATTTTAATAATCGCGATTATACAAAATAAGCTATTAAATTAAGATAATTTTATAAACAAAACAAGCTCTAAAGAAGTCCATAATTCTCAGCCGTGTTTGGTTCGCCATAGAGATAACCTTGAATATAGTCAACTCCGAGTTCTCTAACCTTAGCATCTAACTCTTTTGTACTTACAAACTCAGCTATTGTTTTAATCTTTGCATTTTTTACAAAATCTAAGAGTGCCACAACCATATGTTCTACATTTTTATCAATGTTAATCTTCTCAATTAAAGAGCCATCAAGCTTTATGTAGTCAATATCTAGCTTGATAATGTTTGTAAAGTTTGAATATCCAGAGCCAAAGTCATCTATGGAAATCTTACAATTATAGCTTTTGAGCATTTTTATAAAATCCTCGATAAGAGCGTAGTCTTCGATATCTTCTGATTCTAATATTTCAAAAGTTATGCCCTCTCCTCCATACTTATCTAGTCTGTTTTTTATATAATCGCGCATAGTTGGAGAGTTTATATTTTCATATGCCAAATTTATAGAGATATCTGCCTTTTTTTTAGCATAAACATTAAATACCTTTTGTATCATCTGTCTTGAGAAAAATTCAAAAGTGTTATCCTCTTTAGAAGAGTCTAAAAAATGGCAAGGTGACACGACCTCTCCATCATCAGTTACAAGCCTAGCTAAGGCTTCATATTTCATAACGGTGTTGTCTTTTACGTCGATTATTGGCTGAAAATAAGGCACTATATTGCCATCATTGAGCGCTCTTTTATATGTTTTAAGCCTATCTAATCTGGCCTTTTCGGACTCTAGTTTGGTTTGATTGTTGTTATATATAATGAGGTTTTTCTTTGAAATAATGGCATCTTGCAGAGCTATATCTGCTTGAGAGAAAATATTTAGCATCCCGTACGACACGCCAGCACTAAACTCTGAAACCAAAGAGTTTTCATTATCTAGGTTGTAAGAGTCTTCATCACTATTTGTTAAGATAGAGTACTTTACTAATTCCATATACTTCTCAAACAGAGCTTTTGAGGTAACGAGCAGTGCGAACTCTTGCATATTTAAGCAATATAGAGTGGCGCTACTATCTATTATTATCCGATTTAACTGCTTCGCTTTTTGCGAAGTAATCTCTGAGACTACTTGCATTCCATAGATATCTTTAATGGAGTTTATCTGGTTTATATGAAGCAGTATTAACATTGCATCTTCTTGCAAAAGAGACAAGTCTCTAACAAGAGATTCCCGATTTGGCAGTTTTGTACTTATATCTAAGTTTTTTACTGATTCTATAGGAGAATCATTTGTGTTAAAGATAAACTTGTTTTTTCCACTCATCTTTGCTTTAGAGAGATTGTTATCCGCTAAATTATAGATATCTTCATTTGAAATCGTCTCTTTTGAGCAGTCTGTATTTATGCCACCAATGGAGACACTTAAAAACCCAGATGCTGCACCTTTTTCATGTTTTATCTTTAGGGCTTCTACTCTATCGACTAAATCTAGAGCTATCCTTTTAACAGAATCATCAGATTTATTTAGAATAATAATGGCAAACCTTTGTCCACCTATTCTAAAGAGATTTTCTACAGTGTGTTTAAGATATTTTTTTATCTCTAACGCTATTGCTCTTATAGCTTTATCACCACTTGCATTACCATAAAGTTCGTTATATTCATTAAAATTATCAATATCAACTATCAAAAGAGCGAATTTCTCCCTCCTCCATAAAGCACCTTTATACTCCCTATTTAAAGAGTAGTCAAAATACTTTCTATTGTGTATCTCAGTTAGTCTATCTGTAATAGATAGCGCTTCTAATCTTTTAGCATTTGTTATATCTTGAACGATTGCAGAGTATCCGATTTTTTCATGGTCTATATTATACAGAGGGCTAATGTTTGCCTTTATCCAGTATTCCTCTTTAGTAAACTTCCTATTTTTTAACTCACCTACCCACGATTTATCTGCTAAAATCGTCTCCCACAGATCCTTTATAACCTCTGTTTTATTACTTTTTTCTCTAAATACAGAGTGGCTTTTGCCTATGATTTCATCCCTTGTAAATCCTGTAAAGTCGAGATAAGCTTTTGATACTTCTACTATCTTCCCATCTAAATCAGAGAGTGTCATAAAAACATTTTCATCTATGATCTTATGTTGTTGTTCTAGTAAAAAATCTTTATTTTTGTACTCAAGTTTAAGAAGTACTTTTTCTGAGAGTGTTACAAGTGAAGATATAAAATCGTAAGCATCAACTACGGGTTTAACTATAAACTTATCTACTCTTAAGTTCATAGCCTCTTTTAAATACTCTTTCGTATCATAAGCACTAAGAAGGACTACTATTTGATCTCTTTTTATCTCTTTGATTCTTTTACACATCAAGATGCCATCCACCTTTGGCATCTCAATATCACTAACAACTATATCAAAGCACTTTTTTGACTCAAACCCTTTCTTATATAGTTCAAACCCTTCTTCTCCATCTTTAGCAACTACTATATCTCTAAAATAGTACTCTAAGATTTCAAGTGTCTCTTCCCTTAGTTCATCTTCATCTTCAACATATAGAAGTTTTATATCTTTTATGAGATTTTTCATTATTTTCTCTCTTATTAGTCCATCTATTTAAAACTAAACTTAACATCATTGTACATTATATTTTAAAAAAATATCTTGTAAACTTAAAGATTTTGAGAAATAAACTTTTTAGATATACTTCTACTCCTAAAAAAGGACTACAGATATGTTACTTTATATTCATATACCATTTTGTGATTCTAAGTGTTCCTACTGCGCTTTTAACTCTTATGTAGATAAGTTTCATCTAAAGACATCTTATATGAAAGCTCTTGAAGTTCAGCTTGAGTTTGAACTCAAAAGATTTGCTACAAAAAAAGAGTCCATAGAGTCTGTGTTTATAGGTGGCGGAACTCCATCAACCATATCTGCATCTATCTATAAGTCTCTCTTTGAGTCCATAAAACCATATCTAAAAAAAGATATAGAAATAACAAGTGAAGCCAACCCAAACAGTGCTACAAAAGAGTGGCTTCGTGGAATGTTTGAACTTGGGGTAAATCGCATAAGCTTTGGAACTCAAAGCTTTAACAAAGAGAAATTAAAACTTCTAAACCGCTCACATAGCCCAGAAGATGCAAAAAGGGCCATCAGAGATGCTAAAGAAGTTGGTTTTAAAAACATCTCTCTTGATCTTATCTATGCAACTTTAGGCGACACTAAGGAGCTTTTAGAGCAAGACTTAAAAACTGCCTTTTCTTTGCCCATAAACCATTTAAGTGCTTACGCACTTATCATAGAAGAAAATACTCCCTTTGCATCTAGACCAGAGATGTCAAAAGAGTCTTTAAAACTCACAAAATGGTTCTTTAAAGAGATAGAATCTTTTGGTTTTAAACAGTATGAGATAAGTAATTTTGGACTATATCAAAGCTCTCATAATCTTGGTTATTGGGATTATAAAGATTATATCGGCTTAGGAAGTGGAGCAGTTGGCAAGCTAGGCTTTGAGAGATTTTACCCTCAAACTATTTTAGAAAGCTACATCAGAAATCCTCTTGATATAAGAGTAGAATCACTCACACAAGAGGACAAAATAACCGAACAACTCTTTTTAGGTTTTCGTTCATCCCTTGGAGTAGATGCAAAGATACTTGATAAAGTGCAGACAAAGAGGGCTAAAATCTTAGTTGATGAGAAAAAACTAAATCTTATAGATGGTAGACTTTACAACCTAGACTTTCTTCTAGCAGATGAGATTGTACTTTTTCTCTACTCTTGAAAGTAAATTTAATCATTCTTTGGCTAAACTCATGGACTTAATTATAATTTTGAAGGTTTAATATGTTTGGTATGGGTTTTACAGAGATACTCATTGTTTCTATTATCGCTATTTTGTTTCTAGGTCCAGATAAACTTCCTGGTGCCATGGTAGAGGTTGCAAAGTTTTTTAGAAGTCTTAAAAAAACTATAGGCACAGTTAAAGACTCTCTAGAAGAAGAGATGAATGTTGCAGACATAAAAGAAGAAGCATTAGCTTATAAAAAAGAGCTTTTAAATGCGGGCAATGAGCTAAAAAGGGTTACAGATGTCAATCAAATAGGCACTACTCTCTCAGGCCTTAGTGATGATATCTTAAGCGATGAGAAGCCAAAGAAAAAGAAAAAAAGCAAAGAAGAAAAAGAAAATAGTGAACCAAAAGCTGAGACTGTAACTTTTGAGAAAAAAATAAAAAAAGAAGATAATAGCGATGTTTGAAGACTTAAAACCACACCTAATTGAGCTAAGAAAAAGGCTTGGCATCTCTGTTGGAAGCCTGTTAGTTATGTTTTTTGTTATGTTTTACTTCCACGAGCCAATACTCAACTGGATAGTAGAACCTTTAAATGTAGCACTTATAGAAGTTGGCAAAAAGTCTCTTCACGCAGCTGAGGGAATGGTTACAACCTCTCAAGTTGGTGGAGCATTCTTCGTAGCTCTAAAAGTTGCTTTTTTTGCAGCTATCGTTGCGGCACTTCCTATCATTTTGGCTCAAATCTGGCTTTTTGTAGCACCTGGTTTATATGCAAATGAAAAAAAGATGATTATCCCTTTTATCGTTGGTGGAACTTCCATGTTTCTTGTTGGAGTTTTATTTGCCTACTATGTAGTTACGCCTTTTGGATTTGACTTTCTTATAACCTTTGGTAGTTTTAAGTTTACTCCACTCATCAATATAGAAGATTATGTAGGCTTCTTTACAAAGATTATGTTTGGTTTTGGTTTAGCTTTTGAGTTGCCAATCTTTGCATATTTTCTAGCACTTCTAGGCATGATAGATGATAGAATGATGAGAGAATTTTTTAAGTATGCTGTAGTTATCATCTTTATAGTTGCAGCTCTTTTAACACCTCCTGATGTTTTAACTCAACTACTTATGGCTGGACCGCTAGTTATTCTTTATGGAATTTCTATTCTTATAGTTAGACTTGTAAATCCTGCGCCGCCTCTTGAAGATGAAGAAACTGATGAAGAAGAGGTCGCTCTTAGTAAAGAACTGACGAGTGAATAGAGACGAATTTCTAACTTCTAGCTATGACTTCATCCTACCAGATGAGCTCATAGCATCTTACCCTGCAAACCCAAGAGATAGTGCTAAACTTCTTATCTACAATAGAGAAACAAAAGAGATAACTCATACTTATTTTCACCAACTCGAGAGCTTCATACCAAAAGATTGTGCTCTGATTTTTAACGATACAAAAGTTATAAAAGCCAGACTTTTTGGAAAAAAACAGAGTGGTGGAAAGCTTGAACTTCTACTAAATAGACCTCTAGATGCAAACAATATAAATGTTTACATAAGAGGAAAGGTAAAGGTTGGCACTGAGATTTTTTTCGATAATGACCTTGTTGCCATTGTAAAAGAGTTAAAAGATGATGGAAGTAGAGTTGTAAATTTTTACACTATAGATAGTGTAGAACAACTCACAAGTGAGGCTTTAACCTCGCCTATTTGCAAGACTCATAGTAAAGAAAAACATAATCACTGCAAACAACTAAGATTTGAAGAGCTGCTGCCCATCATAGATAAGATAGGTCACATCCCACTTCCGCCTTACATTCAAAGAGAAGATAGTGTAGATGATGCAAGAGAGTATCAAAGCGTCTTTGCAAAAGAAGAGGGAGCAGTAGCCGCACCAACTGCTTCACTACACTTTACAAAAGAGCAACATGAGAGAATTTGTAAAGACTACAATTACGCCTATGTCACGCTTCATGTTGGAAGTGGAACTTTTAAACCTGTTGAAGTTGAGACTATAACAGACCATCCCATGCACTCAGAGTATTATGATATCTCAGATAAGGCAAAAGAGCTGCTTGACTCAGATGTAAGCATCCTTAGCGTTGGCACTACAAGCACAAGAACTATAGAGTTTTACGCAAGAAACAATATGCAGCAAAGAGGAGAAGCAAATCTTTTTTTGCATCCAAATAACAAACCACTAAGAGTAAATCATCTCCTTACAAACTTTCATCTACCTAAATCAACTCTGCTTATGTTAGTAGCATCATTTGTTGGAGTAGAAAAAGCACAAGAGTTATATAAAGAAGCCATAGAAAAAGAGTATAGATTTTACTCCTATGGCGATGCGATGTTGATTTTATAAATAGTTCGGGGTTCCGTTTGGATTTTGCAGTTTCGTTAGATATACTAATTGAATCTTCTGATTAATCTATAAACTAGATTCCGTGTCAAGCACGGAATGACGGAAAACTTGTCATCCTGAACAAACAAGCTGTCATCCTGAACTTGATTCAGGATCCAACTTAATAATTATTCAGAGCATTCAATTATTATATAGATGGAAAAGATATGAACAAACATTGTAATTTTGGACTAAACGAACATAAACCATATATAAAAGAAGCTTCTTCTAAACACAGTCACTCTCATGGGCACTCACATGATCATAGAAGTGCAGATAAAAAACTCTTAAAAATAGCTCTCGCTATTACTTTTATAACTATGATAGCCGAGTTTGTAGCTGGTTTTGTATCAAACTCTTTAGCTCTAATCTCAGATGCTATCCACATGTTTACACACTCATTTGCACTTATTGTTTCACTTATTGCCATCATATTAGCAAGCAAATCTGCACCACTAGAGAAGACTTTTGGTTATTATAGAGCAGAAGTTTTAGCTGCTTTTATCAACGGCATTACCATCATCTTATCTATTTTATGGATAGTCTATGAAGCTGTAGAGAGATTTCTAAATCCTAGCACTATCGATATCTCTCTAGCTATTAGCGTGGCTACTATAGGGCTTATTGTAAACATAATCACGGGTGTTATCTTGATGCAAGGTGATAGAGAAAACATCAACCTAAAATCTGCTTTTGTGCATATGCTAAGCGATGCTCTCTCTTCTGTTGCCATCATTATTGGATACATTGTTATCTACTACACTGAGTGGTTTTTCATAGATATCTTTCTTGCTCTTTTAGTAGCTTTTGTTATCGCAAAATGGGCTGTAGATATACTAAAGGGCTCTATAAATACTCTTATGGAGACCTCTCCCATAGAGATAAAAGTAGTAAAAGAGTTTCTTGAGCAAGACAAAAGAATCATAGAACTCCACGACATACACATCTGGGAGATAACGCAAGATATGTACAATATGACGGCACATGTAAAGATACAAAAGAGCTCTTTGGATGAGTATGAGGATATATTAATCTGCATAAATGAAGAGCTAAAAGAGAAGTATAAGATAGTCCACACAACTTTTCAGTTTGAATGGTAAAAAACCTTTTATCTTAAGAGGACTAAACCATTTCGTATAACAATCTCCCCACTAAGTTCTGCTTCAAAAACTCTCTTAGGGTATCTTTTTTGTGCCTCATCGTATGTTGGACTTGATTTGCAAAACTCTAAAAAATCATCTGCCTTTATCTCTAACCTTGCATCTACATCAGCGTATGAAGATGCAAACTCTTCTACATCATATATAGCTGTTGCTTTATTTTGTTTTAAAAGCTCATTTGTTCCACTACTCTCACCTACTCTATGAGGGAGTACAAAAATCTCTTTGCCCATCTTTAGTGCAAACTCTACACTTCTCATACTTCCACTATCTAGCTCGGCTTCTGCAACTACAAGGACATCTCCTAAAGCAACAACAAGTTCATTTCTCACCACAAAACTCCATGGTGTTGCTTTGAAATCTTCTTTAAATTGACTAAGGAGTAAGCCCTGCTTCTCTATCTCACAAAGGAGATTTTTGTTTATGGCTGGGTATTTTATATTGATGCCACAAGGTAGGACTGAGATAGTGTTTGCCTCGCCTGCTGCTTTATGTGCTATAGCATCTATGCCCATAGCTCCACCACTGACTATGCAGACTCCATTTTTTGAAAGTTGTAATGCTATTTGATGAGTCAAATCTCTTGAGTATTTTGATGGTTTTCTGCTTCCAACTATTGAGATTTTCTTTCGTTTTAAAAGAGAAGTATCTCCACTAAAGAAAAGCTCTTTTGGATAGCTCTTCATCGCTTGAAGTTCTGGTATCTTCTCTTGTAGATCTTGCATCTAGTAAAGCTTATCTATATAGACTAGTTCCACATCTTTAAAGAGATGCTTAGACTCTCTTAACGCTGCTAGAGTATTTGCATGAGGATGGCCTATTGCTATCGCAGTTCCATGAGTTTTTGCTACTTTTATGGCTTTTTTAATCTGCTCCTTAACAGACTCTTTATCCATATCATGGTCTAAAAAAATATCTCTTGAGACATATTCTAAACCAAAGTTTTTCATAACTTTTGGCGCTTTTGTATCGGCTGTAGTTCTACTATCTATAAAATGAATATTTTGCGCTTTTAGTGCGTAAATCAGACGATTCATCGCCATCTCGTCTGATGTGAACTTACTTCCAGTATGGTTATTTATGTAAGAGACTCTAGGAAAGGCCTCTTTTATAGCTCTTATCCTACTCTGTATCTTTGTATCTGAGTCACTAACTCTAAGAGTCATAGGTTCTTCTGCGCTAAAACTCTGCGCTTCCATAGGCAGATGCACCATATAAAAGTCCTCTTTTTGTGCAAGTATTGCTGAGTTTGGGCGAAATTTACTAGGTGGTAAAAACGACATTGTCAAAGGAAGATTCAAGCTTTTTATAGCTTTAACATGTGAGTTTACACTAACATCATCTATAATAATGGCTAATTTTGGTTTTGCGACTGTTTTTTTAACTTCTCTTTGTATAGGTTCTGGCGGTTTTGGAAGAGTTGCATCTCCATACTCATGAGTAGCCGCTCCAGCACTTTTTTTACTCTCTTTATCTAATACATTTTTTAGTCTTGTATTTACACTTTTTTCATCTTTTTTTACACTAATTTCTTGAGCTTTTTTCAGCAAAGAGAGTCTCTTTTTTTTCTGAATCTCAGATTGTTGTTCTATATCATTTTTCGCCTCTTCATAACCTATATAATAACCTCCAACTAAAGAGCTTACGATAAGAGCTATTGCCGCTAAAAACCACGCTAAATACGTTAAGATTTTACTACTATTTGTCTGCTTTTTTTTTCGTTTTGCCATATAAAACCATTCTTAAAAATTTTCCTTACTATATCCAAAAAACTAAAAAAACAAAATAGTTATGACAAATTGCCATAAAAACATAAGCTAGTTTTTTTTAAGCAAATTTTCTGTATAATCCCCCGTTCCTTTCTCTTTGTATCGCAGAAGTTGCGATATGTACATATCCGAAAGGGAAACAACGCCGTTATGGCACATACCAAAAGGAGATTATACTCTATGAGAAACTACGAAAACTTAGTTATCATTAAACCAACATTTACAGCTGAAGAGATCCAAAGTAGCATCAATGCTATTGAAGAGACTATCACTTCAAACGGTGGCACTATAGCTACTACAGACGCTATGGGGATGAGAAAACTAGCATACCCTATAAACAAAAATGAGCGTGGATATTTCCATGTTATTTATTACTCAGTTGCACCAGCTGCAATTAGCGAAATCGAGAGACGCTTTCGTATCAATGAAGATCTACTTCGTTTTGTAACTATCAAATACGATACAAATCGTGAAATAGCTGCATGGAATCATTTAGTTGAAAAAGCTAAGAAAAAAGCAGATGCTCCAGCTAAAGAAGAAGCTCCTGAAGCTAATCAAGAGCCGGCACAAGAAGAAGTTGCTACTACAGAAGAAAGCTCAACAACACAAGAGTAGTCTCAAAAAAGCACTAAAAAAGAAGGAAAGCTCATGTTTAACAAAGTTATATTAGTCGGAAACTTAACTCGTGATATAGAACTCAGATACTCTCAAGGTGGTATGGGTATTGCAAAAACTGCAATCGCAACTAGCCGAAAATTCACCGCTAATGGTGAGAAGAAAGAGGAAGTATGTTTTGTAGATATCACATTTTTTGCTAGAAGTGCAGAGATTGCTAACCAGTATCTCCGTAAAGGAAGTAAAATCTTAGTTGAGGGAAGACTTAACTTTGAGCAATGGAGCGATCAAAATGGACAAAAACGCTCAAAACACTCTGTGATAGTTGAAACTATGCAGATGCTAGACTCAAAAAGTGACTCTCAAGGTGGTGGCGGTTATCAAGCTCCTGCGCAAAACAGCGCTCAAAGCTATAACCAAGGTGGCCAACAAGCTCAAAGCTATCAGCAACCAAGTCAACAACAACAAAGTTACAACAATGAGCCTCAGCAGCAAAGTTACCAACCTCAAGGTGGGGCAAATGGCTATGGGCAAAATAAAGCAAACACCCAAAGTCGCCAGATGCCAAGCAGTGATTCTATACCTGAAATAGATATAGATGAAGATGAAATTCCGTTTTAGTAAATAAATAACATTAAGGAAAATACCATGGCTGAAAAAAGAAAATACAAAAAAAGATATTGTAAATATTGTGAATCAAAAGTTGATTTTATGGACTACAAAGATGTAGGAGCACTTCGTTTCTCTCTTTCAGAGCGTTATAAAATTATGCCTCGTCGTCTTACAGGAAACTGTAAACGTCACCAAGATATGATAGCAGCAGTTGTAAAACGTGCTCGTGCAGCAGCACTAGTTCCATACAGTGTTACTCGTCATGCAGTTGTAACTGCACCTTTTGAAAACTTAAGATAGGTTTTCATTCTTAGTAAGATTAAGAGGCATATGTCTCTTATCTTACTCTTCTACCAAATTTTCTTCGGCTACTAAACCCACACCTTCAAACCGTTTTTTTAAACTCTTTATCTTCATTACATAAATTAAGATTTTTTTTTGCTACAATACATATAAAAAAGTTGTTATATGCGAATACTCCTTTCACTTTTGTTACTGCTCTCTTGCATCTATGCTAAAAGCTTTGACTTCTCCATTATTGTAAAAAAACCTTTTAACAACGCCCTTTTTGATGTTACTGAGGATTATGATGGAGAGATAAGTGCGGTTGGTTTCTCAAGAGAATACAAAAAGAGTAGTGACGCACAAAGCAAAACTTACACAAATGCTTTTGACTATTTAGCAAGCGTCTCGCAATCACACGGCCCGCAGATGCATCTTATAAAAGTTAATAATTTTGCAGATATAACACTCTCAAAAGCTACAAAAATGTCTAACTTTAGCGAAGCTGTAGCTCTTGTTAAAACTCCCTCAAATGGCTACTTTGTAGGTGGTCATGCTATGGATGGCTCTTTAGTTATCCTAAAACTAGACTCAAATGGAAACACTATCTTTAACAAATCTTTTGGCACAAAAAACTATGACAGAATGAGTAATCTTATAGAGCTTAGCGATGGTGGAGTTTTGGCTGTTGGCTCTTCAGCTACTACTCGTTCAACAAGTGACAATATTTTTCAGACAGGCTTAGGCTTAAATGATATCATTTTAACTCGCTTTAACAGAGATGGAAATATGTTGTGGAGTAAGAAATTTGGTACAGAGTATGATGATGTGGGCATAGATGCAGTTGAGGCTAGAGATGGCTCTATCTTAGTTCTTAGTACTACAAGCTATGATAAGCACAAAGATGTAACTCTTATGAGAGTAAGCCAAACTGGTGATAAAATCTGGTTAAAACACTACAAGTCAGAGAACCTTATAACTCCACACAAGATTATCAAACTAAGGGATGGGAATTTTCTAGCCTCTTTGAGCCAAAAAGATGAGATGAAGAGGGATCAGGTTAGACTTATAAAGTTTGACCTTCAAAAAAATGTTATCATAGACAACACCATAAATACAACTTATGCAAGCGGCCTAAAAGATATAAAAGAGTATTCAGACGGCACAATCGTCGGTGTAGGATATGTAAAAGACACCTTTAACACAGATGCTCTAGTTATGATGTGTGACTCTAACTTAGAGATGCTATATCAAGAACATTTTGGCGAAGAAAATTATGATATGCTAAATGCTGTAACCATACTAGAGAACTCACAAGCCGCTGCAGCTGGCATCTACACCTATAAAGATGAGCAAAACTCAAATATGTGGATAGTAAAAATAAACAGAGATGCGACCATAGCTCAAACTTCAACAAAAAGTATAAATGTTTATGATGCTCTCTTAGAGCTATTTGCTTATGAGATAGATGCCAAGAGATTAAGGATTAAACAGGATTTGACCATAGAGTTTTTAAGCCATGGACTCCTGTTTAAAGTTGGAGAGTACAAGCTCACTAATGCACAAAAATTATTTTTAGATAGCATCTCATCTCGGCTTGTTGATTTTTTATATAGACACAGAGAGTTTATTGACACACTTGAAGTAAATGGTCACACTTCTAGCGAATGGAGCAAGAGTGGTTTTACAGATAGATATATAAAAAATGCAAAGCTATCGATGCAGCGCTCATTTGAAACACTTAGCCATATCTTTAAAAAACAAGAACTAAAAAAGCAAGAGTGGTTAAGTGTGATAATTAAAGGGAGTGGCTATAGCTACTCTAAGCGCATCATGCATAGCGAGGGCGAAAACAGAGAGTACTCAAGAAGAGTTAGTTTAAAAATACTTTTAAAGTAAACAGATTTTAATAGGAGCAATAATGGAAGATAAAATCAAAGTAGCAATAGCGGGTTATGGAAACCTAGGACGTGGGGTTGAACTCTCAATCTCTAAAAATCCAGATATGGAACTTGTTGGAATTTTTTCAAGAAGAGATCCAAAGAGCGTAAAGACTCTGTTTAAAGATAGTAAAGTATTTTTAGTTGATACTATTTTAGATTATAAAGATCAAATAGATATCTTGATACTTTGTGGTGGCTCAAAAGATGACCTGCCTATCCAAGGTCCAGAGTTTTGTAAAAACTTCAATATAGTAGATAGTTTCGACACTCACGCAAAGATTCCAGACTACTTTGATAGCATAGATGCACCAGCAAAAGAGAATGACAAAGTAGCATTAATATCCATTGGATGGGATCCTGGAATGTTCTCTATTAACAGACTCTACGGTGAAGCACTTCTGCCAGTTGGAGAGACCTATACTTTTTGGGGTAAAGGTTTAAGCCAAGGACACTCAGATGCGATAAGAAGAGTTGATGGTGTAGCAGATGGAGTTCAGTACACTATTCCATCTCCTGAAGCTATAGAGAAAGTTAGAAGCGGAACTAGACCAACACTCTCAACAAAAGAAAAACACAAAAGAGAGTGCTACGTTGTACTAGAAGATGGAGCAGATACCAGACTAGTAGAAAACGAGATTATAACTATGCCTGATTATTTTGAGCCATACGATACAACTGTACATTTTATAAGCCAAAAAGAGCTAGACAAAGAGCACAATAAGATGCCTCATGGTGGATTTGTAATTAGAAGCGGAAGCACAAGCCAAGAGAATAACCAAGTTATAGAGTATTCACTAAAGCTCGATAGCAATCCAGAGTTTACTGCAAGTGTCTTAGTAGCTTATGCAAGAGCTGCTTTTAGACTTAGTAAAATGGGAGATTTTGGAGCAAAAACCGCTTTTGATGTAGCACCAGGACTTCTTTCCATCAAGCCTGCACATCAACTTAGAGCTGAGCTTTTATAACTCTATGTAATAAAACAAACATTGCGTACTCAGTTTCGCAATGTTATCTACACTTTAAATAACCCAAACACGCTATAATAACCTCTGTTTATTGCTATTGAATGCTCTGAAGAATTATTAAATTGGATCCAAAATCAAGTTCAAGATGACGCGTATTTTGTCATTTAGTACTCGATATGAAATCTAGTTTATAGATTAATCAGAATATTCTATTAAAAAGGTTACAACATAGAACTTCAAAATATTTTATTTTCTTATGCTTTTTATCTCTCTAGTGGCTTTGCTATATTAATCACACTTTTACATATGCTCCACACTAGAAGGTCGCCTACTTCTATGATTGTTTGGCTTCTGTTTATGATTATTTTTCCATATATTTTTATACTATTTTACTATTTTTTTGGTGTTAGAAAACACTCTAGTAAAAATGAGAAAAACTCTCTAAACCTAAAAAAACCATCACAAATCTCATCTTCTCATCCCATAGATAAACTTATCTTAGCGCACAATATTGCGCCAGCATCTAGTAACAATGACCTAACTCTTTACACAAACTCCCAAGATGCTTATGCTGCTTTTATGAAAGCTCTAAGGAGTGCTACAAAATCTATTGATTTAGCGGCTTATGTTGTTAAGATAGATGCTGTTACAGAAGTCATTTTTGCACTATTGCTCAAAAAAGCAAAAGAGGGAGTAAAGGTGCATCTCATCATAGATGCCTTTGGCTCATACAAACTTTACTTGTGGCAACAACCACTAAGAGAGCTTAGAGATGCTGGTGTTGTTATTGATTTTTTTGCTCCTATCTTCTCTTTTAAAAATATCACAAAACTAAACCTTCGCTATCACAGAAAGATATTTATCATAGATAACCAGACTCTCTTTAGCGGTGGCATGAACCTAAGCAGTGAGTATATGGGTGAAACTTATGAAAGTGACCGCTGGCTTGATTTGATGTTTGAAGCAAAAGGTGATATTGTAAAGAGTTATGTAGATGTTTTTAGTTCAGATATTGCCTATATACACAACCAAAAAACTATACTCTTAGAGTGTATGCCAGGCAGAGTTGGAGAGCATCTACTACAAGCACTTCCAAGTGGACCTGATGTAAAAGGTGATGCCCTTCTTGAAGTGGTCTTAAATTCCATCTATACAGCCAAAAGTAAAATCTGGATAATCACACCCTACTTCATACCTGATGAGTTTATACTTCAAGCGATGAAGATAGCATCTCATAAAGGCGTAGATGTAAAGATTATCACGCCTAGGCACTCAAACCACGCCATAGCAGACTTTGCAAGAAGTGGTTATATCAGAAACCTATATGAGTTTGGCATCGATGTAGTTTTGTACGAGGGCAAGATGATTCACGCAAAAGCTATGCTATTTGATGATGAAACGCTCATCCTAGGCTCTAGTAACCTTGACTATAGAAGCCTACTGCTAAACTATGAAATCGTAACTATCTCCTACGCAAAAGAGCATATAGAGCAGATGCAAGCATGGATGAAATCTTTGATAGATGCAAAGCACACGAGGCTAAGAGATGCAGGTAGATTACGCCGTATTTTTGAAAACTCTGCAAGAATCTTTGCATCACAGTTGTAGCTTATGTTTTATCCAAAGAGCAAACCAATAGAGGGATTTTTTCAAGATGCATCACTAGAGGATAGCTTCTCACTACTAAGCTGGAATATCCATAAAGAAAATCTAAATCCAAACTTTAAGCTCACTCTTAAAGAGCTTTTAGAAGAGAACTCTGTTGACTTTTTGCTCTTTCAAGAGTATAAAATAGACAAATCCTATGACATCATTATAGACCAATATAACTACGCAACTGCACCAAATATAGAGACAAAAAAACATCTCTACGGTGTATTAACTGCTTCAAAAGCTACCATAGCCCACAAAACAACACATCTCTCTAAAACAAAAGAGTTTTTCTTAGCAACAAAAAAAGCAAACCTTATCACACATCACCACTTCAAAGATGGCTCACCACTTATCATCGTAAACCTCCACGCCATCAACTTTGTAAATGCAAAGATGTTCAAAGCAGAACTTGATATGCTCTATGAACTTCTATATGGTTTGGATTGTGCTGTGATTGTGAGTGGGGATTTTAACAACTGGGGAGCAAAGAGGATTCGAGCACTAGAAGAGTTTGAAAGCTCTTTAGGATACCAAAGAGCCATCATAGAAGATGCAAAACATATAAAACAATTTTTAAAAAAACCAATCGACCATATATTTTACAAAAACCTAGATCTACTCCATGCTAAGGCGATTGACACTAAAAACATATCAGATCACAACCCCCTTATAGCAAAGTTTGTGCAGATTAAGTGAGCAGATTAAAGTATTCATTATAAGAGAGTTTTAAATGCTCTCTCATGTTATTCTAAGGCTTTAGTAGCTCTAAGCTTCATAGCCTTGTGCTGATTCTCTAAAACTTAGACGGACTTTGTCTTGTTTTAGTTTTTTGTATAGTTTGTACTTCGCAATTTCAAGCTCTTCATCATCTAGCTCTAAGCCTATTTTTAGCTCTTCGTTTGACATTTGTGCGCTATCCATTGCAAAAAGTTTTAACTCTTTTTTTGTAAGCTTTGACTTTAGTGCTGCATATAGGGCTTTATCATCTTCTATAAATGACTCTATCTCCATCTTGCAAAAACGTGCCAGTAGTTCTCTAAAGTTGTTCTCTTTGTTGTACTGTCTCCAGACGGTGTTAAGTAGCATCTATGTTTTTCCTTTTAATTTAACTCATCGAGTATTTTTGTTAAGTCTTTCTCATTGATAATTATGTTTGCTTCTTTTTGCAAAATCTCTCTTGCACAAAAAGCGACTCTCTCTCCCGCATGAGCAAACATACTAAGGTCATTTGCTCCATCTCCACAAACTAACGTTTCCTCTTCTTTGATACCTAAAAGATTTTGAAGTCTTTGTAGCATATCGCCTTTTGAGAAATTAAACATCATATCTCCGCCAACAAGTCCTGTAAGTTTGCCATCTTTTTGATGTAAGATATTTGAAAAGTCTGCATCGTAACCAAGTATATCTTTTGCGTATGAAGTAGCACTTCTAAAGCCACCGCTAAAACACACAACTCGCATACCTCTTTTTTTAAGCTCACTTATAGTCTCTATAGCACCGTTCATGTATGGCAGATTGTGGCTGATTTTCTCAACTACGCTATAGTCTAAACCCTCTAAAAGCCTGACTCTTTGCTGCAGTGACTCAAAAAAATCAAGTCTTCCAGACATCGCCTCTTCTGTTATAAAACTTACCTCTTTACCTAAACCAAACTCTTCGGCAAAAAAATCAATAGTTTCGCCATCCATAAGAGTAGAGTCAAAATCAAAAACCGCTAACTTTAGCATCTATATCACTCTCTTTTGTTATAATATCGCAATTATACCCACTTAGGATTTTTTTTGTTTACAAAACTCATAGATAAATTAAAAAACGACACATATATAACGCTTGAGACAACTCCATCAAACTCACCACAATTTGCACCTATCATAGACAAGATAGAAGAGCTTGGGCTTCAGCACTTAGTAGATGGTTTTTCAACCACAGACAACCCTTTAGCAAAACTAAAGTACAACTCACTCTTTGCAGCGAAGATGCTTCAAGATAGATTTAATAAGCCTGTTTTAGCAACGATGACTATGAGAGATAGAAACAAAATAGCTCTGCAATCAGACCTTCTTGGGGCAAATGAAGTAGATGTTAGAGCCATTTTAGCACTTACTGGCGACCCTGCAAATATCTCTGATCAACCTCATACAAAAGGCGTTTTTGAAGCAGATAGCACACTTTTATTAGATATTATCAGTGCATTTAACTCTGGGATGAGTTATGCTGGAAAACCTCTAGGACATAAACCTAAAGAGATATATCCTTTTGCAGTTGTGAACTCTTATGCTAAAAATCCGAAAATCCTTCAAAAGAAGATGCAAAAGAAGATAAAACATGGTGCGCTAGGCATCATTACTCAACCCGTGTATGATGTGGAAAATGCGAAGATGCTATTAGAGTTGATTGAAGCTGCAAACAGAGATTGTTGGCCTAAGTATAAAGAAGCAGAGCTAATTTTAGGCATCTTCCCCATCACAAAACTCCGCACTGCTCAGTTTTTATCTGCCCATGTCCCAGGAATAAATGTTCCTGATAAATGGATAGAACTTTTAAGAGTTGCAAACAAAAGAGGCGAAGCTGAAGAGTATAAGGTTGGTTTTGAACTTAGTAAAACTCTCTTTGAATCTATAAAAGAGCTACATCCAAAGATACATCTTATGAGTGCAAATCAGTTTAACCTAGCAAAAGAGATATTAAAATAATTTTTCTAAATCCTCCCTCTTGTCCAATATTAAACTTTTTGTATGATAATGTGACATTGGTTCCATCTAAAATCTCTTCAAGTTCCCCTATGTAAGACTCTATATCAAACTCATTTTTACTAAGAACTACAAAGTCATCTCCGTAGATTCTAAAGATTAAGTCGGTTGTGTTTAGAGAGTCAAGTTTATTAGCAAATTTACTTAGAAGCTCATCTCCTTTTACCCAGCCATGAGCAGTGTTATACTGACTAAAGTTATGAAGATATACTATATGAAGATGTCTCATATTAAACTCATTTGAGTCGTTGTATGCTAAGACAAAATCCAGATATGCTTTATTGTATATGCCAGTTATCTGGTCTTTATAAAAATAGACAAATCTCTCTTTTTCTATCTTACTCTTTGGTAATTGGGTGATATTATGTTCTAATTTTACATCTTTTAGTGCTAAGATAGCTGCTTTTACAATTTCACCATTAAACTGTTTTGAAGCTAGCTCATTTAACTCTTTGATAGCTTTCTCAACGCTCTTTCTAGCTTTATATATTCTGTTAGTTGTCATTGCATCAAAGGCATCAGCTACCGTCATTATCTGTGAGAGCATAGGGATTTGATCACCCTTTAGTCCTTGCGGATAACCATTTCCATCATAGTGCTCATGATGATGGCGTACTATTTCTGCTATATCTTTGTAAATATCAACGCTATTAAGTAGCTCATAACTCACTACAACATGCTCTTTAATGATCTCATACTCTAGGTTATTTAATCTACCCGGTTTTAACAAAATAGAGTCAGGTGTAGATATTTTGCCGATATCATGAAGCATGCAGGCTCTATATAGGTCTTCAATTTTCTCATCACTAATGCCCATCTCTTTGGCTATAAGAAGTGAGTATTTTGCCACTCTTTGCGTATGACCTGCTGTGTAACTATCTCTTTTTTCTATAATATTAACTAAAGAAAAAATATGTTCCTTATAGTCTTTAACTTTTTTCTCAACTATCTCTCTAGCTTTTACTCTACCATATAAAATCACACTTAAACCTATAAGATATACTATAACTATAATCACAATGTTTAGCACTATAGTCTTAAAAGCCTCATTATAATACCACTTCATAGGTATAGATACTGAGACTCCACCTCTTATATCTCCAACTTTATAGCCCTGAAAAGCATGACATTTTAGGCAATCTTTTTCAGTTTTAAGTGGTTGGATGTAGCGAAAATACTCTTCTCCATCTATATACGCTTTTGTATATGTTGGCTGTTCTGTAACTTCTATTTTTCGGAGGGCTTCCTCTTCCCAAGCATCTGGCTTATTTTTTGGATTCATAAGTACCCTGCTTGTGATATGCCCTTTTGTCCCGTAAAATTCACTATAATCTTTCATCATTTGCGAAAGTGAGTATGCAGGGTTCATAAGGGTAAGTTGTTGCGATGCTGAAGTATTTACATCACGATTTTCTACATGGGAGAGATATGGATTTGGAGGTGTCCTCTCAGTAATTGGCACATAAATTCCGCCGTGAGATGCTATCCATAATCGGTAAGCCACATCCTTTTTAACACTTACTACAGCTTCATTCTTTGCTAAAATAGTTGCATATTCATAGTCTCTATACATAGAGACTAGCGCTGCAATAAGCATTAAAGCACTCCAAGCGATTATAAGCATGTAAACAATTTTATTAATAAATTTACCCTTATATCCCACAAAAGTCCTTTAATTGTACTAAAACGTATTGTACAATAATTTTTGCTATAATTGCATTTCTGATTTAGAAGATACTAGGAATATTATGATTGATTTAAAACTACTACAAAAAGATTTTGAGACAATGAGTGCTAAGCTAATCCGCAAAGGTGTTGATCTTGAACTTATAGAGAAACTAAGAGAAAAAAGTCAAGAATTAAAAAAAGCAAAAGCAAGTTTTGAAACACTTCAAGCACTGCAAAACTCCATGAGCAAGGAGTTTGGCATCTATAAAAAAGAAGGTAAAAATATAAGCGAGCTAAAGCGAAGAGTAGATGCCAACAAAATCGTTATAAGTGAAGCCTTAGAAATTCAAAGAGTAGCAGATGCCCAGCTTGAAGCTATAGCGATGTCAATCCCAAATATCCCAGATGATGATGTAGCTGATGGCGCTGATGAAAATGATAATGTAGAGATAAAAAAAGTTCTAACTCCTCGTGAATTTAGCTTTACTCCAAAAGAGCATTGGGAGCTGGCTGAACAAAATGGTTGGATAGATTTTGAGACTGGTGTAAAACTTGCAACTTCAAGATTTTCTGTAAGTTTTGGAATGGGTGCAAGACTTGAGCGCGCACTTATAAACTTTATGCTTGACTTTAACCGCTCTCGCGGATTTCTTGAGGTGAGCGTACCAGCACTTGTAAACAGAGCTGCACTAGAGGGAACTGGACAACTTCCAAAGTTTGAAGATGACCTCTACAAGATAGAAGACCAAGAACTTTTTTTGATCCCAACAGCAGAAGTTCCACTAACAAATATTTTTCAAGATGAGATACTAGCATCTGAGAAATTACCAGTTAAAATGACTGCCTATACATCGTGTTTTAGAAAAGAAGCAGGAGCTGCAGGGCGTGATACAAGAGGGATGATAAGACAGCATCAGTTTCACAAAGTTGAGCTTGTGGTCATCTCACATCCTGATAAAAGTGATGAGATATTTAGCGAGATGGTTGAGTGTGCATCTGATATATTAACAGCGCTAGAACTCCCACATCGCTTAGTTAGTCTCTGCAGTGGAGACTTAGGTTTTAGTGCAGCAAAAACCATCGACCTTGAAGTGTGGCTACCAGGACAAAACACCTACCGCGAGATCTCATCTGTTAGTAATACAAGAGAGTTTCAAGCAAGACGAGCAAAAATCCGTTTCAAAGACGGCAGTAAAAACTCAATGGTTCACACACTAAATGGAAGTGCCTTAGCAGTTGGAAGAACTCTAGTAGCTATTATGGAGAACAACCAGCAAGAAGATGGAACTATCACCATTCCAGAGGTATTAAAGCCATATTTAGGGATGTAGTTTAAAAAAATCATCAAAACCCCGAGCTTGTTCGGGGCTTTTAAGCGTTAAAGTAACAGCATCTTCAAGTTAAAAAGAGTCTTATGAAATTCTTATTTTTACTATTTGCAATACTCTCTTTATCTGCGAATGAGAATTGGATTCTTATAACCCCTTTAGAAAAAACCCAAAAAGTACCTACTCAACCAGATGTTAATCTATCTCAAATAGAACCAATAAACAATATTATTAAAAATGCTAAAGTTGTAAAACAGCTCCTTGATGCAACGGCTAAAAAAGATTTGCCTGCAACTAATGAGAAAGATTGGTTTATATTAAATACTAAAGAGAAGTAGAGGCTCTATTTAAAGAGTACAATTCCTCTCTCCTGCGATAGTCTCAGTGCAATAATTTCAGCTATTATTGTTATAATATAAACAATTTTATTTGAAAAAGGTTATGCTCTATTGAATACTACTAAATTAATTAAACTTATACTACCGATATTATTCTTAGCATTGATTGCATCTATCTTTTATACACTAGTATCTTACAAAACTGAAGCCTTGATAAATGAGAGATATCTAGAAATTTCTAAAAATATGAAAATCCATCTTAAGGATTTGATCACTGCAAAGCAAGATGCTATCTTACAAATATCCTTAGCAATGTCCCAAGACCAAAAAATAAAAAATGCACTTTTAAGTAAAAATAAATTAAATATAAACCTAAAAGAGTTCTCTTTAAAATTAAAAAACAATACTGATTTAAAAGATATCTGGTTTCAGATTGTAGATGCTAAGGGGAGAAGTTTTTATAGAAGTTTTAGTGATAAAACTGGAGATAGTTTAGTAAAAGTTCGTAAAGATATAGACAAAATGATAAAAAACCCACAAATCATAACATCTGTCAGTGCTGGTAAATTTGCTATTTCGTTTAAAACAATGGTTCCAATCTACGAAAACAATGTGTTTATCGGTATGTTTGAAACCATTGGGATGTTTAATCCCATACTTCAAAAGATGGAAGAAAATAAAGAGCACACCATCATGCTCGTAGATGAATCTTATAGAGATCAACTGGTATATGTAGATAAAGATAAGTTTATAGAAAACTACTTTATAGTAAATGATAACCCTGATAAAAGATTATTAGCCCACATAAAAAAAGAGTCCGTTAAAGATATCATAAACTCTAACTCTGCCATATGCACCTCGCCACATTCAATTGTGAGTGTTTATAGGCTAAATGATGAACATAATAAACCAATGGCATATTTCATTATGTCATATAATCTAAATGATATAGATCTGAATGATATTTTTCAAATTCAAAATATTCTTTATTTACTATTTGGAGGTTTGTTATTTGTAGGATATATTTTATTTTTATATTTTAACTCTAAAAAAAATCTCATAAAAACTTTAAATTATAAGCTTGAAGATACAGTTAAAAGCAAGACAAAAGAACTTACTTATTTAGCCCATCATGATGCACTCACTGGTTTAATAAATCGTTTTTTATTTTTAGAAATTGTCAAAAATACTATAGAGAGCACAAAGGGGAAAAACTCAAAATTTAGCATCCTTTTTTTAGACATAGACAGATTTAAAGATATTAATGACACATATGGACACTCTATAGGCGATGTGCTTTTAAAAAGCGTTGCAAAGAGATTAAAAGAGTGTGTTAGAACTGAAGATGCCGTTTGTAGGCTAGCTGGAGATGAGTTTGCCATTTTACTAAAAGATGCAGATGAAGATAGCGTTATAGCTATTGTTAAAAAAATCATATCTTTAACCCAGCAATCGATAGAGTCCGAGAACAATCTGTTTAATATTACTCTTAGCATAGGAATCAGCTGCTATCCTCGTGATGGTTTAGATGTAGATATTTTAATGAGTAATGCTGATACAGCTATGTATAAGGCTAAAGAACTTGGAAGAGATACTTATCAGTTTTATAATAAAAAAATGAGTGAATCTGCACAGAATAGAGTGATTTTAGAGAAAAACTTAAAAATCGCACTTCAAGAAAATCAACTAGAAGCATTTTATCAGCCTCAAATAGATACGACTACGGGCGAAATCATAGGAGCAGAAGCACTTATAAGATGGAACTCTCCAGAGTTAGGATTTGTCTCACCTGCTGAATTTATACCAATAGCCGAACAAACAAAACTCATTATTAAGATAGACCTTTGGATGATGAGAGAGACTATGAACCAGTTAGTTGATTTTCAAAAGAGTGGCATTGACATAAAAAAATTATCCTTAAATATCTCTGCAAAACAGCTTGAGAGTAAAGAGATGATAGCTGATTTGAAAACTATTTTAAAAGAGACAGGCTTTGACGCTTCGAGGCTAGAGTTGGAGATTACAGAAAGAGAGATGATGACAAATCCAGAAGCAACAATACTTATACTAAATGAGATAAAAAAACTAGGAATCAGCATCTCTATAGATGATTTTGGTACAGGACACTCTTCGCTAGCATATATAAAACGCTTACCAATTGACAAGCTAAAAATTGATAAAAGTTTTATAGATGAACTCCCATATGATAAAGAAGGTGTTGCGATTGTTCGTTCTGTCATTTCTATAGCTAAAAATCTACAACTAGACCTCATTGCAGAGGGTGTAGAAACTCACGAGCAAAGAGACTTTTTATTTCGTGAGGGTTGTCCTAAAGTTCAAGGTTATCTATATTCTAAGCCACTAAGCGCAAGTGCCTATAAAGAGTATTTAGTAAAATACAAGATATAGTCTCTCTCTTGCTTCTAAGCCTTTTAATTAAGTAAATATTTGGGTACTATACTAACAAAGGATAATTTTTATCTTTTAAAAAGGAGCCTAAAATGAAGAAAAAACTTACAACTGCTGTTGGCGCACCCGTCGCTGAGAATAACAATTCCCTAACTGCAGGATCAAGAGGTCCGATGCTTATGCAAGATGTGTGGTATTTAGAAAAAATGGCACATTTTGATAGAGAGGTTATCCCTGAAAGACGTATGCATGCAAAAGGTTCTGGTGCTTTTGGAACATTTACAGTAACGCACGATATCACAAGATACACCAAAGCAAAAATCTTCTCAGAAGTAGGAAAAAAGACAGAGATGTTTGCTCGGTTTTCTACTGTTGCTGGTGAGAGAGGTGCGGCAGATGCTGAGAGGGATATTCGTGGTTTTGCTCTTAAGTTTTACACAGAAGAAGGTAACTGGGACTTAGTTGGTAACAACACTCCTGTCTTTTTTCTAAGAGATCCACTCAAGTTTCCAGACTTAAACCACGCCATCAAACGAGATCCAAAAACAAATATGAGAAGTGCAAAAAACAACTGGGATTTTTGGTCTAGTTTGCCAGAAGCTCTGCATCAAGTTACTATCACTATGAGTGATAGAGGCATCCCTTACTCTTACCGTCATATGCATGGTTTTGGTAGCCACACTTTTAGTTTTATCAATGAACAAAATAAGAGAAACTGGGTTAAGTTTCACTTTGTTACGCAGCAAGGCATAAAAAACCTAACAGATGAAGAAGCTCAAATCTTAGTTGGAAAAAATAGAGAGAGCCATCAGCAAGATCTGTTTGAGAACATTGAAAAAGGTAATTTTCCAAAGTGGAAAATGTTTGTACAGATAATGAGTGAAGAAGATGCAAAGCACTACAAATTTAACCCTTTTGACTTAACTAGAGTGTGGCTTAAAAAAGATTATCCACTCATTGAAGTTGGAGAGTTTGAGCTAAACCGCAATCCAGAGAATTATTTTGCAGATGTTGAACAAGCTGCCTTTAACCCTGCAAGCGTTGTAAATGGAATTGGTTTTTCGCCTGATAAGATGCTCCAAGGGAGACTCTTCTCTTATGGAGATGCACAGAGATATAGACTAGGAGTTAACCACAATCTAATCCCTGTAAATGCTCCAAAATGCCCAACAAACAGCTACCACAGAGATGGTGCTATGAGAGTTGATAGTAATGCTGGAGCTACTATTGGATATGAGCCAAACTCTTACAGTGAGTGGCAAGAGCAAAAAGAGTATGCTGAGCCAGAGTTAGATTTAGATGGCGGAGCCAATAGATATGAGCAAGATGATGATAACTTCACACAACCTAGAATGTTGTTTGGGCTTATGAGCAAAGAAGAGCAACAAGTACTTTTTGAAAATACAGCAAGAGCGATGGGAGATGCTCCAGAGAATATCAAACAAAGACATATAGATAACTGCACAAAAGCAGATCCTGCTTATGGAGCAGGTGTAGCAAAAGCTTTGAATATGAAGTCTTAAAATCTTCTATCTGCATGTAAAGGTTTTTTTCCATGCAGATTTTTATTTTACTTAACAGTCTTGTTAAGCGAAGTAGCTAAAGGTAATAAAAAATAGGTTGTAAAGGTATAAATAAAATTGAATCTTCTGATTAATCTATAAACTAGATTCTGTGTCAATCAATAAATGGCGAGACACACGTCATCCTGAACTTGATTCAGGGTCTAGCCTAATAATTGTTCAGAGCACTCAATTATAAAAAATAACTAAATGATAACACAAGCAAAAAAAACAGATAAAAATTTATCCACCCTTATAGTAAACGCTATTGGTGAAATTGCAAATACTCTTACAGGAGAAAATGAAAAAAAGGGGATTTTAGAGACCTTAGATTTTTATATATCTATGGAAATAAACAGACTAAGCTACAAAAACATCTACACCTATAAAGCACAAAATGAACTAGCTGGACTTATAATAGCCTATGACTCAAATAGAGTTAATGAGCTTGATAACCCAATATTAAGGCATCTAGCTTCTAAAGATATCTTTTTAAACTCTTTTGATAAAGAGTGTTTTGAAGATGAGTTTTATATAGATACAATAAGTGTTTTTGAAAAATTTCAAGGGCGTGGGATCGCAAAAGAGTTATTTCTTTTTATTGAGGAAAAAGCAAAAGAGTTGGGCTATAAAAAAACATCACTTTTGGTAGATTTTCAAAATCTTATAGCTCTTAATTTATATGAAAAAATAGGTTATAAAAAAAATACTACCTTAAAACTTTCAAATCACAACTATTATCATATGATAAAAAGATTGTAATCTCTTTACTAGAGAGCAGCTAGAGATGTTGTTTTTTAGACTGACAATTTATCAAGTAATTTTTGAAAGTTTTTTATATATATATTTTTTCTTTTTATATCAATAATGCCATCTTTTTTGAGTTTCTGCAGGCTTCTATTTACAACTTTTCTTACCGAACCTACCATAGATGCTATATCTTCATGTTTTAGATTATTGATTACTTTTAATCTTGACACTCCATCTATAGTTTCTGTAAAGCGCGTAAAAAGTTGCAAGACTCTTTGATATACATCATAAAAAGAGAGGCTTACTGCCAAATTTTCCATAGATTTAATCTGAGATGCAATATAGGCATAAAAATATTGGCGGAACTTTTCGTCTTTTAAAACCATTTCTTTAACATCTTCTATGGGAAGCTCAACTACATGAGCATCTTCGAGCACTTCTGATATATATTGGTTTGGCCTGCCATCAAGTAAGGAGACTACATCAAACATATCTCCATGTAAGAGAATATATAGAGTTTGCTCTTTTGAGCTCCCTATATCAATATCATAGATCTTTATTTTACCGCTCATAACGAAGTAAAAATACTTAAGAGTATTAGTATGAGAGAGAGGATCCTCCCCCTTTTTAAAGTATAAATCTCTTTTTTTCTTTAAAATAAGCGGAGCATTACTTATCTCTTTAAGTATAAGTTGTTGCGAATTTTCTACACTGTTCATAGTGTAGATTATACACTATGAAGTGTAAAAAATTAACTACTCTTCTTAGAGATAGTTATTTTTAAAACACCTTATTTTATAGTTATACTTTTTGGTTTTGCTTTTTCAGTCTTTTGCAACTCTATCTCTAGGCGACCATCTTTAAAGTTAGCACTGATTTTTTCGCTGTCTATATTTTCAGGAAGGCTAAAGCGTCTCTCTATCTTTCCAAAAGAGCTCTCACAAATATAGTAGCTATCTTCGCTTAACTCTTTTTTGTAGTGGCGAACTGCTCTTACAATTAGAATATCATCTTCAACTTTAAGCTCAATATCCTCTTTTTTGACACCAGGCAGGTCAACTTCAATATGAAAATCAGCATTCTCCTTTTTTGCTAAGTTAGCAAAAGGGAGATGACTTGCCAAATTATCAAAAGCTTCAGAGACCTTTTTACCAACAATCTCAACACCTTTTTCTATCTCAGAACCAATATTTTTTACACTTTTTGCGATTTGCATAGCATCCTCCTCTTATTTAATAGTAATTTTTTTCACTTTATCAATTACATCTTTTTTGAGCTTAGGCACCACTATTTCTAAGACACCATCTTGACTCTCGGCACGAATATTTTCAATATCCACCCCTTCTGGAAGTGAAAAAGAGCGTGAAAAAGAGCCAAAACTACTCTCTATCTTATAGTAATTTTCCTCTTTTATCTCCTCTTTTGTCTTTCTCTCACCTGAGATAACAAGCTTATTATCTTCTACAGAAATATTGATATTTTCTTTATTTATCCCTGGTAAATCAACTTCTACATGGTATGCAAACTCACCCTCTCTTGTATTGATAGCGGGTGTAAAACCAGTGCCAAAGTCACTCTGCTTACCTACTGTAACGTAGTCATCTAAGAGGCTGTTAAACAGATCAAGCCCTCTTCTATACTCTTTCATATTTATACTTGGGTTATAGCGTGTAATGAACATAACTGACTCCTTGTTTTTATTTATGTTGTAATTATAGAAGATATTTTTTTAAAACTCTGCCACTTAGGTAGCAGTTATAACTTAAAGAGTGTGGCTTTTATTGGGTGAGCATCAAAAATTAATATTTAAAGTCTTATGCCAAAAGGTAAGCGAACTTTTTTACCCACTCCCTAAAGACATCAGAGTGCTCCATCGTTTGTCCATTTTTTTGCAAATCTTGCACACATAGAACTGCAAACTCACTCTTTAACTCTAGTGTATATCTAAGAAGATTATCAAGTCTCTCATCGCTGTACTCTCTTAGCAAGGCACTTACAAGTCCGATGCTAAGAGCGTACAAAACATCTACCTCATCGCTGTAATCGCCCTCGCCTGTCTCTAGGATAGCTTCTATATCTGGAAGTTTATGCATAACCTTTATAAAGCTCAAAAAACCAACTGCCACTTCCCTAGAGACAGCTCCACTTAGTGCATCTAAGAGAAGTGATTCATCAAGACTTGCTCTTAATATACTATCTGCATATTCCCAACTCCTAGGAGTTGCAAAGCTTTTAGCGTCGCTCTTTGCGTCAAATGTAAAGAGATGCTCTTTTTTATAGGAGATATAGGCGATTATTCTCTCATCAAGATCTTTTTTAAAAGCCCAAAATTTCCAATCATCCACATCAACTTCCATCTCAAAGTGAACAAATCTATTTGCTAGTGGTGATGGCATCCTATATGTCACACCTCTATCGCTCTCACGGTTTCCAGCGGCAACAATCGCCCATCCATCAGGCAACTCATACTCGCCTACTTTTCTATCAAGGATGAGCTGATACGCAGATGCTTGAACGCTTGGTGCGGCGGTGTTTAGCTCATCTAAAAAGAGTATCCCCTCACCATTTTTTGGTAAAAAAGCGGGTGGTGCCCAAAGAGCGGTGTGTGACTCTTTATCGTAAAATGGAATCCCTTTTAAATCCGTTGGGTCCATAAGTGCGAGCCTTAAATCTATAAAGCCGATTTGCTTACTCTGTGCAATCTGCTTAACTATAGAAGACTTTCCAATCCCCGGTGCTCCCCATAGAAAAACTGGAACTTTTTGCTCAACTAAAGCTTGAAGCGTTTGTGTTAATTTTGATGCTTTCATTTAAACTTGCCATCCTATATTTTCACTCATTATGTGTCTGCCAAAATTTGAGTTCTCTTTAACTGCCCTCTCATAACGAGA
>JAQUFE010000022.1 GCA_028684815.1 Sulfurimonas sp. | reverse complement strand
TAACATCTGCATCTATTACTTTTTTAAACTCTAACTTTAAAACACCGTGTGGGCACGCCTTTGCGCACTCATCACAATAAGTACAACCACTACTTAAAAAATCTAAATATGGAGTTTTATCACTCGCTATTTTTATAATATCTTCTTCACAAACAGTGATGCAGGGTGCGTCACACTCTATGCACTCTTTGTGAAAAAGAGATATATCCTCATAGTATGGAGGTCTTAGTATGATTTCTTTTGTTTTTCTCTCTTGTCCTTTTAGGGATGAAGAGAGAAAGCTAAAAAGCTCTCTCCTTTGCATGTTAGACTTAGATACCATTAACAGTATCTAAACCCTCCATTAACTTCGTTCCATTCCAACTAGATGCACTAGCGCCATCTTTGTTAGTAAAGTCAGGTTCAAAAGTATTTTTAACTGCTATATCATCCCCAGATTGTGGAGCATGGCATAGTGTGCAGTTAAATCTAGAACCAGCCAATTGATCACCAGTAGATTTTATAGAAATATCATCCATGTTTACGTTAGTTGTATTTACTATAGCTTTACCATTTTTAGTTAAACGACCTTCAGCATTAACAGAAGTCACTGGTCTAAAGTCCGTAAAGTGTGAACTAGGAACTGGAGTAGCTCCCATAGATTCAGCTACTTCTGGCATATGACATGTTGTACATTGGTTGTCACTTATAGTTATAGGTAACATTCCCTCAGTATCATGTGGAACCATAGGCGGAGCATCTTGAAATGCTCTTTTTATTGTATTACCACTCCCTGCTACAGCTGTTGAGTAGTTGGCTTGATGACCAATTGTCTCATCTGTCTCTACATATATGTCGGTTTTTCTAAGTCCTAAAGACTCCTCTGAAATAGTAGGTTTAACACTCTCTTGAGCCGTAGGTTTAGCATCATTGCCACAACCAACAAAAAGAAGCGCTGCTGTAAATAAACCAACTGTTACTTTGCTTAATAATCTCATTTTACTCTCCCGTTTTTTTATTTTTCACTAGATTTCTTATTGAAAATCCAAGGGCATCATCATCACATACTTCTATACATCTAGCACAGTTTGTACACTCTCCTGAGAGAACAGGTAAAGACTCTTTACCAATCATATGTAGTACTTGACGCTCTGGACAAACAACTTTACATTTCATACATAGAGTACAATTTTCTTGTGTGTGGTGTACTCTAATAAGACTAAACTTTCCTAAGATGGAGTAAAATCCACCAAGTGGGCAGATATGTCCGCACCAACCATTTTTTAGGACAAATAGATCAAAAAGAAAAATGATAAGCATTGCTGCCCAACCAAAGCCTAAACCAAAAACAATACCTCTATGAACCATAGATATAGGTGATAAAAACTCAAAAGCTGTTACACCCATAACCGCTGAGATTATGAGGCTAAGAGCCAATACCCAATATCGTATATTTCTAGATGCGGGTTGTTTAATCCCTTGAACACGATCAAAATCTAGTTTTCTTCTTAGAAAATTTGCACTATCTGTTATCATATTTACAGGGCAAACCCAGCTACAAAAAGCTCGACCGCCAATAATAAAATAAAAGAGTGTTAAAAGTAATACACCTAAGAGCAAATCCGCTGCTATTACTGCTCCAGCTGCTAGCATCTGAAGAGCTGCAAATGGATCACTCAAAGGAATAACTCCTAAAACTTTAGATGAACTAAGGTTTCCCATAAGAACAGTCCATCCCCAAGCATTCGCGCCAAAGTATAAAACTAGTAAACCAACTTGTGTGAATCTTCTTAAGATGAGGTATCTATAATTATTCCATAATGTTGCCATTAGTATAAATCTCCTGCATCATTTAAAGAGTCCACTGCACTCTCTTTACTAATCTCAGTTGTAGTTTTGATCTCTGAAGCATTTTCAAGCCTCTTCTCATCATCTTTATCCCAACCTTTGATATAGTAATCTCCAGCTCTTCCCATCGCCGTCTCACGAGGTAGTACAAAAATAGCTGGTTTTTCAGTTACACAAGCTCTCTCACAAAGACCACATCCAGTACAAGCTTCGCTATGGACTACTGGCTTCATAAAAGCGTGTTTTCCTGTTCTTTCATTTTTAGAATATTCAATAGTTATAGCTACGCCCAAAATAGGACACGCTCTATAACAAGCATCACATTGTATTCCCCAAAAAGCTATACAACTATCGGCATCAACTACAGCTAGCCCCATCTCTGCGATGTTTATATCTAGCACCCCATCAGTTGTAACACTTTTCTCATCCAATGCACCAGTAGGACATACTGGCACACAAGGAATATCTGGACACATATAACAAGGTATATCTCTAGGTATAAAATAAGGCGTCCCTAAAGGTTTGTTATCTCCTGGTTTAGCAAGCACTAGAGTATCGTATGGACATGCAATAACGCAGAGTCCACACTTGATACAAGTCTTCAAAAAGTCCTCTTCTTTTATAGCTCCAGGTGGACGAAGTATTAGAGTTGAAGCGGTAACTTCATCAATATAAGCACTCCATATAAATCCACCCATGGAAGCAAGTCCTGCCCCACGAGCCATGTTTAAGATAAACTTTCGTCTATCACTTACTGGTTGTCTTTTCTTTTTAATTGTAGGTCTGTTTTCGCTCAAAACGATACTTCCCTTTCTCTATTTTTATTATGCTTGGTAAATTTTTACTGCACATTTTTTAAAGTCTGTCTGGCCAGATTGTGGACAAGTATAATCAGCACAAACTTTATTGATAAATACTTTTTCGTCAAAAAATGGAACGAAAACAAGCCCACGTGATGGTCTATTTCTACCACGAGTCTCGACTCTAGCTTTAATTTTACCACGACGAGATTCAACCCATGCAAGACCGCCTTGTTTTAGGCCTTTTTCTTTTGCATCTTGTGGGTGCATATAACAAAGTGCCTCAGGAACTGCACGATATAGTTCAGGTACACGCATAGTCATAGTTCCTGTGTGCCAGTGTTCTAGTACACGACCTGTACATAACCAAGTATCGTACTCTTTATCTGGCGTTTCTGGAGGATCCATATACGGACGAGCAAAAATCTTAGCTTTGTTAGCAAGAGGCAGTTGCGTAGTGTCTGTAATACCTAACAGGTTACCTTGTGCAAGACTCTTAGCAAGTGTGCCATAGAATGCGTGAGAGTTAGTAGTTCCCGCTTCTTTGTTTGCTTTTGCTGCATAAGGATCGTACTGAGTATTAAATCTCCACTGAGTCTCTTTACCATCAACTACTGGCCACTTAAGTCCACGAACTTTATGGTAAGTTGTAAAGTCTGCAAGGTCATGCGCATGTCCGCGACCAAATGAAGCATACTCTTCAAAAAGGTACTCATGAATCATAAATCCATAACCTTTAAATACTTTTCCATCTGAACCGACTACATTTCTACTATCACCATTACACTCAGTGTTATCATATCCAGCTTGTGGGAATGATTTTAAGTCGATTTTGTAAGATTGAGCCTCTTTATTTGCAAAAAGAATCTCATACATAGTTGTGTTATCTGTATAACCCATTGCATAAGCTGCTTGTCTTACGTCTGGAAGTGAGTTATCACCACGAAGTGGCTGAGCACCCCAAACATCACCAACTGTAAATCTTTTTGATAACTCAACCCATTGCCAAGTATCACTCATCGCATCTCCAACTGGAAGTACTTGTTGTCTCCAGTGTTGTGTACGACGCTCAGCATTACCATAAGCTCCCCACTTCTCATAAATCATAGCAGAAGGTAAGATAAGGTCAGAAACTTTAGCTGAAATACCAGGGTACCCATCAGAAGTAACGATAAAGTTATCCATTTCACGAGCTGCTTTAATCCAGTGAGATGCAGATGCTGTATCTTGGTAAGGATTACAAACGTTTACCCATGCAAACTTGACATAGCCATCTTCAATATCACGGTGAATTCTCATGATATCTTGATTACCTATATGGTTTAGAGTTCCATTTGGTATCTTCCATCTGTTTTCAGTAATCTCTCTATGCTTTGGATTTGCTACCATCATGTCCGCTGGGAGTCTATGGCAGAAAGTTCCAACTTCACGAGCTGTACCACAAGCTGATGGTTGACCTGTTAGCGAGAACGCTCCAGAACCAGGTTTTGCTTGTTTGTTTAGTAAGAAGTGAACGTTATAAGCTAGAGTATTTACCCATGTACCACGAGTATGCTGATTCATTCCCATTGTCCAGAACGATACAACTTTTCTATCTTTTTCAATATATAGGTCAGCTAATAGTTGTAGCTTTCTCTTAAACTCATTGATATCCTCATCTGGGTTACCTTTTGAGATTTTTGCTACATAGTCAAGTGTATATGGATCTAAGAACTTTTTATACTCTTCAAAACTGATGTGCCAGTGTTTAAGTCCAGCATTCTCATTTACCATAACATCGCCCTCTTTATAACCATAAGGTTTAAGAGCAGGTGCTTCAGTAGCAGAGACAACTTTTTTCATCTCTTTGTCAATCGTTTGCATCTCAAGAGCTGTATACTTACCCTCTTTGATAGACTTTTCACCAGCTTTTCTCATACCATAACCCATATTTACAGGTGATGCACAAAAGACGATGTGTTTTTGAACGAAATCCCAGTCAATAGCTTCAGGCTTGTTATATACAATCTCTCTAGCTATGTAGTTCCAAAGAGCTAGGTCAGTATTTGGAGTAAAGATAATCTCCTCATCTGCTAAGTCTGAAGTTCTATGCTTATAAGTAGACATATTTATAATTTTTACTCTCTCAGGATCTGATAATTTTCTATCAGTTACACGAGACCATAAAATCGGGTGCATCTCAGCCATGTTTGAACCCCAAGATACGATAGTATCAGTAAGTTCAATATCATCATAACAACCAGATGGCTCATCAATACCAAAAGTTTGGTAAAAACCAACAACTGCAGAAGCCATACAGTGACGAGCATTAGGATCAATCGCGTTTGAACGAAATCCTGCTTTCATCATTTTTTGAGCAGCATAACCTTCCATAACAGTATATTGTCCAGATGCAAATACACCAACGCCTTCAGGACCACTTGCTTTTAGTGCTTTTTTGATGTGAAATTCCATCTCATCAAATGCTCTCTCCCAGCTAACTGGAGCAAATTTACCATCTTTTTTAAACTTACCATTTTCATCTACACGAAGTAGAGGTTGAGTAAGTCTATCTGCACCATACATAATCTTAGCATTAAAGTAACCTTTAATACAGTTAAGACCACGATTAACTGGTGCTGCTGGATCTCCTTTGACTGCAACGATTTTGCCGCCTTTTGTAGCCATCATAATACCACAACCAGTACCACAAAAACGACAAGCTGCCTTATCCCATCTCCAGTCGCCCTCAGCTTGGTTTGCCGCTGCTTGTAGCTCTGCTGGTACACTCATACCAATAGCTGCTGCTGCAGATGCTGCCGCTGAACTTTTAAGAAATTCTCTTCTAGAAAGTGACATATTTTCTCCTCTTTGATAATCTTCAAGACTTAGCATTTAAAAATTGCTGTATCTCAACTTTTTTGTTAAGGTGTCCATTAACATTTCAATAGTAGCAGGATGAATGGTAAAAAATCTTTGACTTATGTCAAATAGTTAGGAAAAAGGCTTAAGTTTAGTTTTATAAAAGAAAAGAGGCGTATAAGTAACACTTAAAATAACTATTATGTTTGAGTATCTTGACAACTCTTTGTAAGTTTCTCAAGTTCTAGTTTTAAGTTGTGTAGTTTTCTAGTAGAATTCATAAGTTCCTCGGTTGATTCTATAACTATATCTTCACTATTATTTAGGTGCTTATTTGCCAAAGATTTATCTTTTAACTCATCTATAATGGAGTCAAATTCATCTGTTAGTTCTTCAAGTTTTGCTGATGCTCTCTCAGACTGTAAAAGAGCCTCATTTGAGTAGTCCATAGCGGAGTTTATCTTTTCTATAAAGCAGTTTATAGTATCACTAGCCTCTAATATTTCAGTCTCGCTCTCAGCTTTTACTTTTATGGGTTCGAGCTTTGTTATATCTTTACTACTTATGAGTTTTTTGGAGTACTGTAAAATAGCTTCTACATGAGATTCAATTGAACGAAGTTGTAGTAGGGAGTATATAAAAAGTAGTAGAAGTGTAATCCCTGCTCCATATTGAAATGTTCTTATAAAACTCGTTTTGCTCTCACTATGATCTGTATACATTGTGACTAGTTTGTCAACATTATCTAGTAGTTTTGTGTTGTCTCTATATATTGTAGTGACAATCTCTTCAAGTTCTACACTCTTATCTACATTTGAATTTGTGTATAGCTTAAAGTTTTGTATATTTTTGTAAAAACTATCCCAAAGTGCGTTTATCTCTGTATGTTGCAAAGAGATTTGATATGTTGGAACTGGAGAGATTTCCTTTTGAGAATCTCCATTTCTTAAAATATTTAAACCCTTTATAAACTCATCTATCGCTGCATTTAGCTCATAAAAATCTTTGTTAGAGCTATAATGAATATAAAAGACATTTTTTGCCATCTTCTGTGTTAGCATTCTCTGTTTTCCAGCTATATTTATGATGAGTGCATCTTTTTGGTTTTGCTGGTTTAGATATATTGTTGTAGCAATAACACTAAGCATCAAAGCAATAAGCAGCGCCCCAAGCACTTTTATCTTCGTACTTATACTTGTAACTTTTTTCATAATATATTTCCTCGATAGATATTATTTAACTTCTCATGATCTACAATAGTGACGACTGAGTTTTCTACTTCTATGATGTTACTTCTTTTTAGCTTGTTTAATACTCTTGAGAGTGTTTCGGGCTGAATATGTAGCATAAAAGAGACATCTTGTCGTTTAATGGAGTTAAACATCTCCAAATCATCACTAAGCATATAAGCAACTTTGGCAGTAGCATCAAAGACAAGCTCTCTATTTACGACGCAGTGAAGCTGGTGGGTTTTAAGTAGGATTTCATTTATAAACTCATCATTAAGCATGTTTTTGGATAAAAATCTCTTTTTAAACTCTGCAAAATCAACCTCTAAAACAACGCTGTCTTCCATAAATTCAGAATTTGAATAACAATAGATGGAGTTATCTTCTAGGCTTGTAAGCTCAGAGATTAGAGAACTTTTGTGTATGTGATACAGAAATATCTCATTTTCAAACTTATCTATTTTATAGACTTTTAAAACACCTGAGATTAGGAAAAATATCTTGTTATATGAGTCATTTTCATAGTAAAGAATTGAACCTTTTGGATACTCAGTAATAGATGAAATCTCTCTGATATCTTCAATTTGCTCATCTTTTAAAGATTTAAAAAGGCTTAGTTTTTTGATAAGTCCGAGTTTTTCTTGTGCAATCATAGTTTATAATTCTTTAAGTGTAATATTTTTTTCTATGCTTTTTACTATCTCTTTTATTAGTCTGTTTTGAAATTTTACTTTTGTCACGGAATCTACCTCAAACAATATATTAGAAGTATTCTAGCATAAAATAAATGGTATAAAAATTGCTGTAGCATCTATAAACAATAAATAATATAGTATGGGATTATAATGGAGTTTATTGAGGCACTAAAGTTAAAAAGTAAACTTTTATTTCTTTTTATACTTATTACACTTGGGCTAGTAATAATTGTTATTTTGGGGTATATAAACACAGCCTCAGTGAAAAAAAATCTTGATACTATTTATTTTGGCTCTTTAGTTCCCATTGTCGAGTTAAACAATATACTTCAAGTCTATCATGGCAAAATTTCAAACACTATTTACAAGGTTAAAAGCTCTCAAATAAGCAGAGGACAAGCAAGTATAGAGATAAAAGATGCCATCACAAAGGTTGCGCTTGAGTGGAAGGAATATGAAACTCATTTTAAAAGAGATGATGAACTGCAATATGTAGAATATGCAGCTATAGAGATTCAAGCTACAAATGATTTTTTTAACAAAATGGCTTTTGATATATCACTTGATAGCCTTGTTATGGAGAGCTTTGAGGCTAGGGTAGAACATATTCATAATGTCCTCAAAAAACTTATAAACTATGAGATAGAACTTGCTAAATATGAGAGAAAAAGATTTTTAACTCTATATGATAAGATAATTCTAAATATAGGCATCATCTTAGCTCTTACTGTTTTTGGAGTCCTTATTATTTCGTACTATGTTTTTAAAAGTATTCAAAAAGATCAAACAAGACTGGAAATTGCTACAAAAAAGCTCCAAAATGCAAATAAAAAACTTGAAAATGTATCCTACACAGATGTACTTACCTCTCTACACAACCGAAGGTATTTTAATTTTGTTTATGACAGAGAGTTAAAAAGAGCAAAAAGAACAAAATCTTACATAACTTTTATGATGATGGACATAGACTACTTTAAGCAGTACAACGATACCTACGGGCATATCGAGGGTGATTTTGCACTAAAGAGTGTGGCTAAGGTTTTAAAAGAGACTCTACAAAGACCAAGTGACTTTGTTTTTAGACTAGGCGGAGAAGAGTTCGGTGCTATCCTCACAGATGTAGATGAGTCAAATAGCGCATCTCTTGCAGAAGAGATCTGTCAAAGTATAAAAAGAAGAGAGATAAAACATGAAACGAGTAAAGCAGGCGAATTTTTAACCATCTCCATAGGTGTAGTATGCTGCAAGGCCGATGAAAACCTAGACAATGACATCTTAATGATAAGAGCCGATGAGATGCTATATAAAGCTAAAGAAAACGGAAGAGATAGATGCGAAATCACTACAAGTGTGGTTGTGGCTAAGGTGCATCTATGCCATTACCTTCTACTGAAAACTTAAATGACTGCATCGATGAAAAACTCATAGAAGTGAGTGATCCATTTTGGTTTTTTTCATGACTCATAGATGCTGACTGATGATTTGCAAAGTCCATCTTTATAACATCGCCACTAGAAGTTTTCATAGCGATATTGAGGTCATGCGCTCTATAAGTATTTATGCCATAAGAAGTGTTCATAATATTCTCCGTAATTATATAGTCTATATATCGGCCAAAAAGAGCAAAGTTTTAGTTTTTTATGCTGCGACTTTAAAACTTTTCCTACGAGGTTCATCGTGGAGAACGCCATTGGTTAGCGTTCCTAAAAACCTCATTTGCGAAAGAGATGTGCGACTTTAAAGCCTTTTGTGCGAGGTTCATCGTGAAGAATGCCATTGGTTAGCGTTCCTAAAAACCTCATTTGCGAAAGAGATGTGCGACTTTAAAGCCTTTTGCGCGAGGTTCATCGTGAAGAATGCCATTGATTAGCGTTCCTAAAAACCCCACTTGCGAAGGAGATGTGTGTTTTAAAGTTGGCACGGCATTCGGAAGCGATGCTTAAGCTTCGCATGCTGCGACTTTAAAGCTTTTTTACGAGCTTAAACTTTACCACAGTCCCACGACACAAACGCCCAAACACTATCTTTTGGTGCTTCAGTAGCATCTTTTATGTATAGTTCATAGTACTCTTTCGCTTTTTGCTGCTGTGCCTCATCTAAAGAGCCTAAACTCCAGATAAGAGACTTTACAAACTCATCCTCATCAGTGTAGCGAACACTTCCGCTACTTGTTGGAATGTAGTCTATTTTTGGTAGATATCCCTCTTTGTAGAGTATGATAGGCAAGTACCAAAAGTCAGGCTTTGTAACTATTGTTTTGCCGATGTAGTCTAGGATCTTCATATCTACAAAACTTCCACCTGCCATATAAGTGACATAACAAGCTTTTCTTGCGAGGTTTGAAATTTTAAGAAGTGCTGACTTTATATCCATAACCTCAATACTTCTAGATGCCACAACAATATCTACAGCTTCTATCTCACTCCAATCATCATCCCAACCCATATGATAAGTTGTGATGTTTGTCACACCCTCAGATGCAGCAAAAGCTTCAAGTTCATCAAGCATCTTGCGGGAAAAATCTATAGCGATTACATGTTTTACTTTTTTAGCAAGCGGAATAGCAAGTGTTCCTGGCCCACAACCCACATCAAGCACCACATCATCTTTATCAATCTGCATTTTAGAGATAAAGTCCTCGACATAGTGAGATTTTTGCATGCGAGGTGCCATCTCTTTAGACTTTTTGTCCCAATCTTCACTCTTTTTACCCTTAAAAACGCTCTCTTGCTTATGTTTAGTATACATTTTAGCAAAGTCAATCGGCTCTAAAAACATCTCTTTCCTTAAAATTTATAATTTAGCGTAGCAAAATATTCACGACCAGCTTCTGGATAACCTAAACTGTATTCTACCAATTTATCTGTAAGATTTTTTACACCCACTTCAAGTAAAAGCTCTTTCATAGGCTCATATATCACTTTTGCATCAAATGTTGTGAATGAACCAATTTTTACATAGTTGTCATAAATGTCTTGGTCATACGCACCATTGCGATATTTCATATTTGCATAGATAGAAAAGCCTGCACCTAATTTTTGTTGTGCAAATGCAAAGACTTGATGCTTTGGTATATTTGTTCGTTTATCACTACTTTCATTTTTCTCCTTAACATCTATATAAGCGAAGTTTCCTCCAATTTTAGTGTTATCCAAAGTATAGGCAGCATCTATTTCAAAACCTAGATGCTCAAAATCACCAATATTTTGATTTTGCTGTAGAAAATAAGTTTTACCTTTTTTTGTATATGTCGTAGCTGTATTAACGCTACTAATAGCATCTTTTACTTGAGTAAAATAAACATTTGTTGCTACAAAAAACTCTTTAGTTTTGTAAGCATAACCAACCTCGTAGTTAGTAGAAATCTCTTTATCTAAATCAGGATTTGGCTCTTTTGTACCCATTCCTCCAGAAAATCTATCTTTCATTGAAGGTAGATATGTCTTTTGAGATGCACTAGCTCTTAGTTTTGACTCAGGAGTTAGTGTGTATATGATGGCTGCTTGAGGATTTACAGCTGACATAGTATCTAGGCCCACATAAGCGTTTGGAGTTATTTCATAAGCCTTATCAGCCTCTAGTCTATCATAACTAATACCTGCTAATATCTCCAAATCGTTTGTGATTTTATAACTATCCTCAGCCCCTATAGAAACAGTATGGTCTTCATACTTTTTACTAAGAATATTTGTAAATAAATCAATATCACGGTGAATATCTTTTTTATAGTTAGCCGCAAGCTTTAAGAAGTTATCGCCTGCTTCTAAGCCATATTCAACTCTTGCTCCATAACTATAATCATCATAATAAGATGGGTCAAACTGAAGAGTTGTATATGATTTATCCCTGTAAAAATACATAGTATTTTCACTCTTATCGTAGTAAGCGAGTGCTTTTATGTAGCTAGAAGCAAAGTTTTTTTGTCCAGAGATAGAAAAAGTCTCTTTATCCCAAAATGGCGAATCCATATGGCGGGGACCTGGATTTACTTCTACTGGATGTTGTTTTTGTCCTTCTTGTTTTGCATAAGAGAGGGCGATTTCACTAGCGTCATCTGCTATGTACCCAACTTTTAAACTTATTTTTTGATCTCTTGCTTCGGAGCGAAATCTATCCCCTTTTTCTTGTTCAGATCCAGCTACAGGACTATAACTATCGCTCATACGAAAATGATCTCGCTTAGTATAACTAGCGCCAAGTTGAGCGTAAAAATTTCCTACTCTTGAGCCCACATTTATACTCTCTAGATGCCTTGCCATTTTTGCATCACTATCTAGGACTATCTCTCCTCTGATGTTACCTTCTAGCTCTTTAGTTGGTTTTTTTGTGACAATGTTTACAACCCCACCCATAGTATTTGCGCCATAAGCGATAGAAGAGTAGCCTTTTGAGATGTCAATCTCTGCAATGTCATTTGTTAAAAAACGACCAAAATCAAAGTTACCATCATAAGGAACATAGACAGGGATGCCATCTATAAATATACCAATCCTACTAGCACTTTGTCCACGAATGCTCACCTTTGCCTCACCACGAGGACCAGAATCATTCATACTAACACCGCTCACATTATCAAGCGACTCAGCAATTGTTCTTTCATTGTTTTGAGCTATGTCAGCAGATGTAACAGTTTGCTCAATCATATTGATATTTTCTGCATTTACCGCTTGAACACTTACTTTACCCAAAGTATAACTTCCATCAGCAAGGGCTAAAGATGCAACTACTGAGAGGGCTAAAAAACTTTTTTTCATGTTTTGTTCTCCATTATTTATTTAAAATTGAATTTAATTGGGTTTCGCTAAGTTCTTCATTCATGAACTCTTTGTAAAACTCTCTAGCTTCTTCATATATATCAATATGTTTGAAACTTTCAGGATACATTTTTTTAGCGCACCATAAGGCTGCTAACGGCTGTTCTGGAGTATAGTGAGTCCACATATGTGCTCCCATAGGAACAACATAAATCTCTTTATTCTTTACTGCAGTTAAATTTTTAAACCTTTCATCAGTAAGTGCAATCTTAATGTCATTTTTACTCCAGACAAATAAAACATCAGGATTCCAAACTAGTAGTTTTTCAATGTTAAGACTGGCGTTTTCTATAATCAAATCTGCTGTCGGTGTAGATGCGCCAGCTTTTTGGAGAAGTTCATTGGCTGTTGATATCATAGGAATAGACAAATTGTCTAATCTAAGATAAATAGCCTTTTTCTTAACAATATTATGATTGTTAACTACCGACTGAATCATATTGGTATTATTGTTGTAGTAATCAAGATATTTTTCTACTCTTTTTTCTTCCTGAAATAATTCACCTAAAAAAATCATAGTTTTTTTTATGCTATCTGGTTTATCCCAATTGATTACCGCAGTTTTGATTCCTTTTTTTTCTAATTTATCAGCCATTAGAGCGCTATTAACAAAACCTATATCAAACTCCATAGATAATAAAGCTTCATAGTTTGGATTCCAATCAGGTGGATTTGAAGAAACCTGTGGTAAATCAAAAATGTTTTTTTGAAAAAAAGTTTGATTTTCCCAAATGGGAAGTTTTCTTAAATTATTATTTTCCACTCCATTTTTTATTAGATTTGCTTTTCCTACAGCAAAAAGAAAAGCGTTAACTGCAGGGGTTCCTCCTATTGTTACA
This sequence comes from Sulfurimonas sp., assembly GCA_028684815.1. GTDB lineage: Bacteria > Campylobacterota > Campylobacteria > Campylobacterales > Sulfurimonadaceae > Sulfurimonas. Next base: position 19,142 of record JAQUFE010000022.1, on the reverse strand, counting down.
ACTCCTTTAATCTCTTTATCAAGAGATATTACTCTTGAACTCATATCGAGGAGTTCTCTTTTAGTGTTTTGTGCAAAAACTGACACACAAAATAGAAGAAAAAAGATAAAAACTATTTTTTTCATTAGTAAAATCCTCTTTAGTAGCTAAGTTTCAAACTTAGCATAGCACTTAAAGGTGCTCCTTGATAATAGGTTATAGTACCAACTTTTGAGTCATCAAGATCATTTTTGATATTTCCTATATATTTTTTATCAAATATATTTTGAATATCCAGTGTAATCTGAATATCCATAGAGTTATAAAAATTTTTCTTTCTATAATCTATACCTAGATCTACAGTAGCATAAGAACTAACTTCTTCTTTATTTTCTATATCCCCATATCTTTTCGCCATATATTTAACTAAAGGCATTATTCTAAAATCAGAGATTTTGTAAATTAATCCTAATTTTGCTCCTACTGTAGGAGTATTTGGAACTTGGTTTCCTTTGACTTGTAACGAGCTATTAGAAGCATTTACTATATTGTTTTTAAACTCATAACTGTTGTAATATATAGATGAATATAAATCTACACTATCATAAGTCAAAGTACTTTCTACTTCTATACCTTTTGATTCTGCTTTAGCGTTACTTTGATAATAGCTCAAATCTACAACTTCATCGTATAGAGTTACTTGTTTATTTTTTATATTTGCATAATAGAGGTTTGAAGCAATTGACCAATTGTCACTTTGAAATTTCGCACCAATCTCATAGTTATCAGCAGTTTCAAGTTTTAAGCTATCCCATAAATTTTGAAGAGATATTCCATTATTTTGAAATTTCGATGTGTTTGAGTTATAAACAGACCATAGACCACCTTGCCAAGGATTGGAAAAGGTTTTATTATAAGAAGATCTAAGTTCTACCATGTCAGTTAAATCATATGTTAACAGCAGGCTTGGTAAAAATTCTTTTGTAGATTTTTCATCAACATACATACCATTTTTTACAGTAGGATTTAAACTAAGAGCAGTATCTGCACTTACATCACCTAGCCCAGCAGTGTTATATCCAGTTGCAGAAGGGAATTTAAAATCTATATATCTAACTCCAGCTAGAACATTTAGTTTATCAAATTTTTTTTCATAAGATAAAAAAGGAGAATTAGAAATCCTATAATCTATATCAGTTAACATAGCATAAGATTGAAATGACAATGTTCCATTGCTGTTGATATTATACATTTTTTGAGCAATCGGAGGCGGAGTTGTTTTTAGTTTTTGATACCACCATCCAGCATTTAGAATTCCTCCAAAAAGTGGTTTGTTGATTTCTATAACTCCTCCATAGGCAGTTTGGTCTAATTCCATTTTCATGACTTTACCATTTTTTTGATTTCCAAACATTCTCTCACCATCATTACCAAAAAAATAAGGTTTTATAGATAAAAGAGTATCTCCTAGTTTTGTAGTAAGGTTTACAAAAGTAAAGTATTCATCCATTTCTTGTTTATTAAAATCATAGTAGTTGACATCTTGAGCAGCAATTCCAGTTAAATTTTTATTATAATCTTTTTTATAATTATTTTTTAAATTTTTTGTCTCAGCGTATGTTAATCCTTTATACTCATGTCTATCAAAACGATTAAATGCACCAAATATACTTAACTGAGTATCTTCGGCTATGTCAATTTTTACCATTGCAGAGAGGTTTTTTCTATTGACTTCACCAGCTCCAGTCCATTTATCATTTGACGCTATTGAGCCGGAGCCAAAAACACTAAATACATCATTTATTTTTCCACTATCAAACCTACCAAAAGTTTTATAAAATGAATCAGTTCCCATAGATTGCTCAAATTCAAAGCCTAAAGAATCTTTAGGAGATTTAAGTTTCATATCTATTGCACCAGCTGTATTGCCAAGACCTAATCCTTTGTTTGGAGCAGAAGCACCTGCGAAAAAATCCACACTTTCAATGTTGTTCATATCAACAAGATAGCCATTAGCTCCTTGACCTACGGAAATGCCAAAAGGGACACCTTCTATAGTATTGGAGAGTTTACTAAAAGTATCTCCAAATTGTCCTCTAACTCTTATACTGTTTTGATCAAGTGTTAGTGCATAAGGATCTAGTGTTTCTACGCTGACTGATGGCATTAATTTTAATGCTTCATTGTAGTTTGCACCCCCTTTGGATAATGTCTCTATTAGATCATTTTTTATTGATTTAGAGTTATCTAAATAATTTTTTTCTAAATGTAAATTATCCCTATCTTTAGTGTCACTAACATTAACTTTATCTAATGTATAACTACCATCAGCAATCGCTAAAGAAGCGATTACCGATAGAGCTATAAAACTTTTTTTCATGCCTTTCTCCTATGCTACTAAAATTACACTTGATGCTTTAAAAATCGCATAAACGCTATCGTTTTTCTTGATTTGCAGATCTTCTATAGCATTGTTTGTTACAATTGCACATAGATTTTTGTCTGCTATTTTTAGCTTAACTGTACTGTTTACTGCACCTTTTGTCACATCAACTACTACTGTTTTTATGTTGTTTCTCGCAGAAGCAGAAACTTTTTCTTTACTTAAAATCACTAAAGATGACTTGATGATGGCAGAGATTTCTCCTCCAACATTTAAAGACAGTGACTCTTTTGCATCATTTGTAATAGTTGCACAAACAGATATTTCATCACTCACTTTTATAACTACTTCACTCATAACACCGCCACTTTTAATCTCTGTAATTTTTCCACTTAATTCATTTCTTGCACTAGTTCTCATTTTGTTTTTCCTTATATTTTTGGTTTTATCTGTTGGCTAAAAACTCTTAGCATCTCTTTGCTCTCATCCATCTCAGATGATGCAACCTTTAGAACTAGATGTAAGTTCTTTATCTTTGACTTTATCTCTCTTATCTGGTTTACACACTCATCTACACCTCCTGTTATTGCTGCTTTGATAAAGCTACTAGCATCAAAAAACTCATATCTTTGAGCTAGTAGTTCTTCATAATTTTCTTTGTTAAAGTTTGGTTGATCTTGCTTTGATATGACTGCTCTCATGCACTTTACAAAGTGGTCAGTCGCTACAACTGCAACGCTGTAAGCCTCTTCTTTAGTCGCTGCTACTGAGAAAACTCTCATAAGAACAGATTCGGGGTAAAACCCAGCTATTTCTTTGTAATACTCTTGAGCCTCTACACACTCACTCAAACTTGCTCCTTGAGAAAACATCAAACCATAAGAGTTTTTTGCGGCAAACGCTATGGTCTCTTTGGTTGAAAAAGTTGCTATAAAGGTCGGGATTTTCTCTTGCACAGGCTTTGGTTCAAACCTTGCATCTTCATAGAGTTTTTGCTCTATTGTCTCTATATTTTGATAAAGTTCATCTCTTAAAGTATCCGCATCTTTGTCAAAATACTCCAAATCAAGAGTAAATCCACCCTTAGCAAAGCCAGCATTTATACGACCATTTGAGAGATTATCAAGGGTAGAAATCTCCTCCGCCAGTCTTGTTGAGTTATAAAAAGGAGCTAAAAAAGCAGCAGCTCCTATGCGGATGTTTTTAGTCCTCGCAGCTAAAGATGCCATCATCAAAGATGGGTTTGGTATAACGCTAAAAGGGTTAAAGTGATGCTCAGCAAACCAAACTTCATCAAAACCTAACTCCTCAGCCAAAACACCAAACTCAATATCATCTAAAATGGCCTTTTGTGTGTTGTTGTTGTAATTTTCTGTAAGTAGAAATATTCCTAGTTTCATCTTAACTCCTTTGTAGATGAGAAAAAAGTTTCATATTCTTCTTTTTTAAGTTCATAGTTATAAAACTCTTTAAAGAATATTTGTGTTTGAGTAAAAAGATCTATATCTTTTGTTTGTTTCGGATATAGAATTTTGTTTAGCCAAATGATTCCTAAAATGGCTTCTGGAGATGGTCTGTCCCACCAAAATCCACCAATGGGAGCAACATAAACTTGATCGTTTTTAACTGCTTTTAGGTTTTTATACATAGGGTTGGTTTTGATAAGTTCAGGTGTTACTTGTTGGCTCATATTTTTAGAAAGTATCAAAATATCAGGGTTTAGCTTTAATAGCATTTCTTCTGAAATATCGCCTTCTAGAGGAAAATCCTCTACTACATTAACTCCACCTGCACTTTTTATAAACGAGTCTCCCCATCGCCCTTTAATCTCACTTGAGATTTTTCCTGAACCATTTGCATAGAGGACTTTAAGTCTTTTTTCACTCTTTGGAAATGTTTTTTTTAGAGTTTCAATCGTTTCATCCCAGTAACCAACAAGGCGTTTTGCTTTTTCTTCTTTACCGACTAGGATTCCAACTTGAGTAAATTCATTTAGCAAAGTCTCTAATGTGTGTACGCCAGTACCGAGAGTAAACACAGGAACACCCAGAGCTTCTATGCGTTTATTGGTTGCTTGTGCAGTTATGCCTGCAAAAACGATATCAGGCTTTACTTTTAAGAGTGTTTCTAAATTGACATCATTGAATGTTCCTATACTCTGTACTTTTGTAAGTTTTGGATAAAGTTTTTCAAAAAATACAAATCTTTGTGCTCCTGGATGTGCAACTATTTTTTCTTCACCTAAAAAAAGGACTATTTCATGAACAGCTCCGCCATAGCATGTGATGGCTATACGCTCCATAACAGGAGGCCTCTCAATCTCTCTGCCCAGTCTGTCTTTACTTTTTATAACATCTGCATATCCTATAAAAAACAGCAGAAAAAGACTACATAAGATTCTCATGATTAGTACTTATAACCCAAAGATGCGAAAAATGTTCTTGGTGCACCCACTATATAGGTAGTATTTGGATTGATATTTATATCAGATGCATTAATTGTAGAGATATACTCTTCATCAAGTAAGTTTGTGCATGAGAGAGAAAACTCTAGTTTGTGTTTATCTATAGTAAAATCTTTGCTAATGCTTAGATCTACTAGATAATTAGCATCTATATTGTAGTTGTGTGTTACATCAACATAGCGTTTTCCCAGATAGCGGACGATTGGTGCAATTTTATATCCGTTTATATTGTACTCTGCAGAGATATTCCCATAAAAAAGAGGAACATCTGGAAGTTGATTTCCTTTAGTAGCTATATAACTATTTGATGCAGATTGTATATCTGTTGTAAAAGCATATTTGTTGTAAGTTGCACTAGCCTTTAGTAAAAGATTATGAAGTATCTTATACTCTCCAGCTACTTCCAAACCATAAGACTCAGCTTCAGCGGAGTTTTGAAAAATTTCTAGATTATATACAGGATCATAAAAATTACCACCTACATTTTTTACTTTTGAATAAAAAAGTGTAGTCTCAAATGCAGATTTTTCTCCACTAAAGCTATAGCCTATATCAAAATTATCAGACTCTTCTGGTTTTAAATCTGCCCACATCTCTTGAAGTTTGGCTTCATTTTTTGCAATCTTAGTATGAAAAATATTTATCATACTTCCGCCAAAAGAGTAAGCTGGAGTGTTATAGTTACGCCCATAACTTACTTTGATATAAGAATCATCATTAAGATAGTGTGTTAGACCAATATTTGGTAAAAATACTTCGTAAGTGTTTGATGGCAATGTAAAGTCAACTGCTGATGCTTGAGAAAGGGCTGAGTCATAGCTCCCATCAGTGATGCCAGTAGTGTTATAACTTACAAGATTTGGAGAAGAGAGCCAAAGGTACTTAAGACCTGCTTCTACTATGGTTTTGTCAAATATATGTTCATAAGTTAAAAATGGTGCGCTAAATGTGTGATTTTTCTTAACCTTTACAACTCTTTCCCATTTTTTGAAATCTAGATTTGCATCACGAATCTTTCTACTTGTTGGAGGTCCTGGAGGTTCATCTTCTTGGTACCAATATCCTAGTTTTATTTTTGAGCTATCTAGATTTTTTTCATACTCTAGAACACCACCAAAAGTATTATGATCAACTAACCAATCTATTACAGTACCATTTGAACCATTACCAGTATAACTGTAACCTTTATCATTGAGAAAATAAGGTCTAAAACTAAGAGATGAGTCACTTGAGAGTGGTGCTTTTAGTTTTGCCAGAATTGTATAAGTTTGAAAATCTTGCTTGTTGTTATCATAGTAATTTCCATCATCATTAGTCCCGTTTTTTACTTTGTTATAGTCAAGGTTTTTGTACTTTGATAAATCTTTACTTTGTGCATAAGTAAGCCCTCTATAATTATGCTTCTGTTCATCATTATAGATACCATACACTTCCCACTCTATAAGTTGATCTGAAGTACTAGCTACACCTATAGCAAAGTTTTTCCTTTTGGGAGATTTTCCAGAACCTTTGAATTTGTCTGCTTCTGTTAAAGAAGCAGAAACAAATACCTTTGCAATATCTGCCATCTCTCCACTATCTACTCTCATATATGTTTTAGAAAAATTATAACTTCCCAAAGACTGTTTTAACTCTACCGCTAAGTCTTTAGAAGGTTTTTTTATTTTCATATCAACCATACCATTGTCACTTCCATATCCAAAACCACTATCAGCTTTGATAGCACCTTTTTCTACACTAACGCTTGAAATATTTTCAATATCCATAAGTGTTGCAAGTCCGCCACCAGGACCTATACCTTTTAGTGGAAGCCCTTCAAGAGTTTCACCAATATTTCTATCTGATTTTCCTCTTATTTTGTGCGTTACATCCATTCCAAAAGGGTCATTTGTTCTAATATCCACTCCTGGTTCTAAAGATACAGCTTTGTACGGATTTAGCAGTTCAGCACTACTAAATATCTTAATCTCCTTAGCAGAGACCCTTTTTGTAGAACCGATACCAGACTCATCCTTCTGAACTTGGCTGTCAATACTTACTTTATCTATAGAAATAAGTTCATCTTTTGCTAGTGCTGATGTGTTTAAAAACACAATCAAAGACATGCTTAATACTATTTTTCTCTTCATTTTTATCCTTTTAATGTTATATCAAAATAGATATAACGATATATAAATATTTTAGAAACTAATTCTTACATCATTCCAATAATGTCTTTTGATATTTTGCATATTTGTTCTACGATTTATCATTCGAATAGAGAGCGGTTCTATCCAATTCCAAAATTCTTCTAGGTGCTCTTTTGGAAAATCTATCTCTTTGAGTGTTTTTTTATACATGGATAGCCAAATTTCACGATCATTTTCATCTATTGGGATTTTAAAATGACGAACTCTAAGTTTTGGTTCCCCATGAACTGATGTAAAAATATTTTCGCCACCTAAGGCTTCTATAAAAAAGTCAGCTGTAGCATCTACCGTCATTTTAAAAGCCTCTTTATTTGCAGGAAAAAGCTTTCCTACTTTCGTTTTTAAGAGCAGTTCATGATGATGCCAAACCATTTCTCTAATCCTGCCCTCTCCTATAGTTTTAAAAATTTTGTTTGATGGAAATGCTACGCTTGGGAAGATGATATCTATCATCGGTTCAGCATGGCGAACTTCATCTCCTGCAAAAAAAGACTTTATTCTTCCTTTTGGCATCTGATCTATTTGTGTAAATGAGTTTACTTTTTGAGTATTGCAACTCTCTTTTTTTTGATTTTGCATTTTTTTCCTTACTTCGTTATAAAAACCCACCAACCGCTCTCATCGTCTATGATGGTGTGTTGTGCTGGGTTTAGTGAGTTTAGTATTTGTGGCAAGGCTTCTCGCTCTGTTTTTACTCGCTCTTTAAAGGAGTCTTTCCAGTCTGGCTTTTCTTTGCTCATGTGGGCGGTTATTTGATCTCTTAGCTCTTTTGTGCCAAATCCTCCGCCTATGTAAGCGTGTCCGCCGACTTTTAAGATTCTTAGTATTTCACTGTAAGCCTTCTGCCAATCATCCCAAAACGGCGAAGAGCCGCGACTTATGACTATGTCCATAATTTCATCTTTTATATCTATATTATGGATATCGCCGTTTAAAAAATCACTTTTATCTAAGATATTTTCACTCTTTGCATAGTCTCTAGTGAGCAAGAGCATCTCAGGCGATTGGTCGAAAAAAGTGATATGCAAATCCGTAATACTTGCCATTGCTCGTCCTAGTGCTCCAGTACCGCATCCAGCGTCAAGGCATCTACCAGATGCCACTCCAGTTTTTTCTTTTATCTGCTGTGCAATTACAGGATAAATGGGTGCAAACACTTCTCGTACGATGCGGTCAAAACTTTGAGGGTTTGATCCGCCTTTGTGCTCTTTGTTTTCTACGCTTTTAACTTTAACCATTCTTTTAACCCCTTTTTTAGTGTTATATCTTTTTTCACATAACGATATATAAATAAGTTACGCCCAATCTAAAAGGCGTCTCTCACCCTCTATCTTTTGTATCTCTGTAATATCTTGCGTAAGTTCGATTACACCTTTGTAGTTTTTATCTTCATCTCTAAGAGCAAAGTATCTGATATGAATCAATTTACCGCCAAAATTTATCCAAAACTCAGCATTGTCTCTACTTCCATTTTTAAAAGCTTCTAAGATAACTAAAACTGTATCAACACTCTTTGGAGGGTGGCAAAACTTTACTTCTCTTCCAATTATCCCTGGACTTCTTAAAAAAGTTCTCTCACTACCTTGGTTGAAAAACGCCACTCTATCATTCTCATCTACAAAAGTTACATCAAAAGGTAGGTGGCTAAAAAAGAGGTTTAGTTGCTCTTGTGAGAGAGAACCTTCTTTGAGAAATATTGAACTTAGTGATGATGCCATATCTGGTTTTTTACTCTCTTTTCTTGGCCATAGTGGAGGGTTTTGAATGAAGACATAACCTATCTCTTTCTCTTCTAGGCTCATTTTTTTCCACTCATCATGAGAGAGTAGTTTTACAGATGTAGGAAGTAGCATCTTCTCTTCTCTAGTTGTCATATCATAGATGTCTTTTATAACATCGCCTAGAAGTGCTGATATATCTTCGTTTACTCTTTTTTCTTCAACAGCTTTTATAACTATTTTTAGGTTATCTCTTATCTCATCATGAAACTTCCACATACCCGTACTTGGATAAGTAAAGTCATGTTTTTCTAAGTATGGAAAGAGTTGGTCTTCTTTTCTTAGATAGTGTGTGTGAATCTTAGATAGTTCACGCAAAAGCTTTAAACTCTTATCATGACTTTTAAGATTTTGCGCATCAAACGCTGCTTTTACTTTGTCGCACAACTCTCTAATGACTACATTTTCTTTTAAGTAGTTTGTGACTGGATGGCCTTCTGGCTGGCTAAGTGGATCTGACTTTACTCTGTTTTTTATAACATCCAAAAAGAAATCTCTTCTAGGAACGCTCCTCTCTCTTGGACCATCTTCATCAAAAACTCTCTGATTTGCTTTGAAGAAATGCTCTATATTTATCTCTTTCATCTCGCCAAGCCACTCATTTTTCTGAGTATCATTCATCTCATCAAATGACCTATGAAAGTTCACTATCTTTTCTATAATTTGGCTCTCATCTTGCTTGTTTAAAAACTCACTCATCTTTTTTTCCTTTATTTTAGATTAAATGCCACGGGCACTATTATTGATATCTTTCCTTTTGGTGGAGCAAGAAAGGGAGATACTTGGACTATGGTGTTTATTGCCTGTCTGTCAAGTGAACTGTTGCCACTCGATGTGTGTGTGGATATAGTTGAGGCTTCAACGCTTCCATCTTCTAAAATATTAAATGCTACTACGCTCTCTCCTTGTATTTTTAATCTTCTTGCGAGTGGTGGATATCTTAGGTTTTGCTGTATTTTGACTCTTACTTTATAGAGATATATCTCTAGCTCATCAGCACTCATAGTTGAATCCTCGGCATCCTCACTTAGTGTAGTCTCTTGTGAAGTGCTAGGGGGCTCTGTTATCTTTTTTGGTTCTTCTTTTTGTGTTACTTCTTCTACTATCTCTTCTTTTTTTTCTATAGGTTTTGGTTCGGTTTTAACAATTGGTTTGGGTTTTGGTTCTGATTTGATGATTGGCTTAGGCTTCACAATTGGTTTAGGCTTTGGTTTAATGACTGGTTTTGGCTTTATAACTGGTTTAGGTTTTACAATAGGTTTAGGCTTTTCAATAGGCTTAGGTTTTTCTACCTTTTTCTCTTTTACAATCTCTTTTTTTTCTTCTTTTACTTCTTGCATAAGTTCAATCTCTATAGTTTTGTTTTTTATAACTTTAGGTTGCTTTACTTCATTTAGAGTGTAAAAGATGGATGCGTGCAGAAGTGTTGTAGAGAGCACGGCTGCGATAACTCTTTTATATGGCGCTATCATCTGCTCTTTACCTCTGTTTGAATTGAAAACTTGTTAATATCATTTGCTTTACAGATATCTATAACATCGACAACATGCTCAAATGAGACCTTTGCATCACTTCTTAAAATCACTCCATTTTTTGAAGCCTCTTTAGCATCTTTTAAAAGAGTTTTGCCTAAATCTTCTTTTGTTGTGGGAATGTCATTTAGGTAAATGTTGGCATCTTTATCTATAGTGATAGTGATTGGTTTTTGCTTATCTTTTTGGGCCTCTGTGCTTGAAGTTGGAAGTGTGATATTTATCTTCCCTTGTACCACAAAAGTAGCAGTAGCCATAAAAATAACGAGTATAACAAGGATGATATCCACAAATGGAGTCATGTTGATCTCTGATATTTCGTTATGCTCACAACTCATGACGCTTCAGCCTCTCTCTTTAGTAGTGTCATCCTTATCTTTCTTACAAAGTAGTTATAAGCGATAACGCTAGGGATCGCCACAAAAAGCCCAGCTGCAGTTGCAACTAGAGCTTCAGAGATGCCTCCCATTACTGCATTTACTCCAAACTCACTCTCGTTTGATAGAGCTGCAAAAGCGTTTATAACACCCAAGACTGTTCCAAAAAGCCCTATAAAAGGAGCGTTATTTCCAAAGGTGGCTAAGATGCCAAGTCGTTTTTCTAGGATGAGTTTTATATCTGGCACACTTAGCTCATTTAGGCTTTTTTTGATGGAACCAAAGACTAAGAGTCTCTCAACTATCACTCCAAAAGAGACAAGGCTCATAGCTATTAGTATCCATAAAACGGGATCAACTCCTATAAAAACAATGGAGAGTAATTTTTCAGTTAGCATCTGTTTTCCTTTGTACAAAAAATAGTTTAAAAAACTCCTCTTTTTCATCAAGAAATGAGTTAGCTCTTAGAGTTGGATAGAAAGAGTCGATAAGCCATCTGATGCCAAGGAGCCTCATAAAAGATGGAGGTCTTGAGATGTAGTTAAAAGGAGATGATGGAACTAAAAAGACTTTTTTCTCCTTTACTGCTCTTAGTGTTGACCATTGAGGATTGTCATATATAGACTCTACAAAACTCTTCTCCATAGCCACAATGACATCAGGATCGCTAAGGAGTATAGTCTCAAGGCTTATTTTTTCCATCCCATAGTTAGAACTCATCTTGCAATCCAGTGCATTTTTTGCCCCTGCGTACTTAAATGGCTCTAAATGAAAAGAGCCTTCGCACTCGCTATATTGCCCATCAACACCCTCTGCAAAGTAGTAGCGAATAGGTTTTTGTTTTGCTAACTCTCCTTGCATCTGCTCCACCAAGTTTAGGCTCTCTTTTGTGTAGGCTATAAGTTCATTTGCTCTTGCCTCATCGCCCGTTAGTTTTGCATAGAGTCCAAACTGAGAGATAAGGTCGTAAATAGTGTCGTTTTTTACAAGTATAACTGGGATATTGAACTTTTTAAACTTATCTAAAATCTTCTCATATCCACTCATTCTGCCCCACATTACTACAACATCAGGCTTTAATGATATTAGTATCTCAAAGTTTGGAGTGTTTCCTTGTCCCATGAAACCGCCCACAACAGGTTTGTCATAAGCACTTCCGACGAACTTTTTTTGAATCTCGTTAAATGGGGAGTTCAGAGCTACTAGTAAGTCAGGATTAAAAGCTAAAAGAGACATGCTAATGGGAGGAGATGCTGCGTAGATTTTAGTGATGTGTTTTGGCACTTTTACAACTCTGCCATAATCATCTGTAATAGTTCTAGCATCTAAAGAAAAAACTATAAAAAAGATGAAAACTATTACCCTCATAACGACTCTTTGATGGTAACTTTTATATCAAGAGGTTTTGCGTGATAGGGCGATGAAGTAACTATAAAATCAACTCCGCACTTTGTAAACTCTGCTATGTTTGACTCATTTATTCCGCCAGTAGCAGAGAGTAGTAGATGCGGATATTGCTCTTTTAAAGTTACACATTTTTTAAGAGTCTCATACTCCATCTTTTCGCACTGAAGTATGTCAGCGCCAAGAGTCGCAAAGTAAGCTGCACTCTCGTAATCTTCAACCTCTACAGCTATTTTCTTCTCTAAAAACTCATACTTTAGTTTAGAAAATGCGCTCTCAAGTTCTTCTTTTGTTTTAAAAAAGTTAAGATGCTGCTCAAACACTAAGATGCTGTCATAAAGCCCCATGCGATGAATAACCCCACCACCTGCCATCACAGACTTTAGCATGAGCTCTTTTACTCCAGGGAAGTTTTTTCTAGTAGTTGCTACGCTGATTTTAGGGTTTATCTCTCTGGCTTTTGTGACTAAAGAGTTGGTATATGTGGCAATCCCACTCATATATTCAAAAATATTTTGAGAGATTTTCCACGCTTTATGCAGACTCGCGGCATCGCCCTTACACTCAAGTATAATCTCTTTACCCTCGACACAATCGCCATCTCTTTTATGAAATTTATGCTCGATATTTAACTCTCTCATAACTTTTAAAACTTCATCAACTCCGCAAAGGATAACTTCACCCTTTGGCGCGAAACTCATAGTAGCCTTTTTTTCGCCAATGCCAAGTCCATGAGTTGTTAAATCAAAGTAACCCAAATCTTCATATAGTAAGTTCATGTAAATCCTTCTGTCTGTTTGTCTCAAAAATCGGTAAACACCTTTTGTGTTCGCCATGAGTTATGATATCTGCTTTTATGTCGTAAATCTTCTCTATCATCTCTTTAGTTATTACCGCATCTGGTGCATCATCTGCCACAATAACACCCTCGTGCATAACAACCACACGACTAGACATAAGAAGTGCGTGGTCTGGATAGTGAGTGGTTTTTAAAAAGGTATAACCCTCAGATGCAAGTGAATCTATAAGTTCTAAAAGCCTTATCTGGTTACCATAGTCAAGCCCAGCAACTGGTTCATCCATGATGAAAGTATTTACCTCTTGAGCGATAGAGCGAGCTAAAAGCACCATCTGTTTTTGTCCGCCACTAAGTTGCCCAAATGCTCTGTTTTTTAGATGCTCCATACCGATTTTCTCCAATGCTGCCATTGCCACTTCATAATCTTTTTTTGAAGGTTGTGCAAAAAAGCCGAGCTTTGTGACTCTAGCCATCAGCACCATATCAAGAACCTGATAATTAAATGGTGTGTTGTTATATTGCGGAATGTAGGCGATTTTGTGAGCTAAATCTTTGTGAGAATAGCTCTTTAATTCCTTAGCATCTATCTTGATATCTGCATCTGTATGGATGAGTTTTAAGATAAGCTTTATAAGTGTACTTTTTCCACAGCCGTTGATGCCAAGGAGTGAGACCACTTCACCTCTGTTTAACTCAAAATTTATGCCAGAGAGAACTTTGTGATTTTTGTATGAGAAGTGGAGGTCATTTACCTCTATGATAGGATTTAGTTCCATGCTGCCCTCGCATTTCTTAAAACTATAATGAAAATTGGAATCCCAATGAGTGAAGTAAGAATCCCGATAGGTATCTCAACACTTAAGGCGAGTCTTGAGATGGCATCTGCACTTAGCAAAAAGATAGCCCCAATTACCGCACTAAGAGGAATAAGTAAGCGATGAGATGGACCAACTGCCATGCGGATAATGTGAGGGATGATAAGCCCAACCCAGCCAATAATCCCAGCCATTACAACGCTCAGTGAACTTGCAAGTGTAGCAAGGATGATGGCTACGATGCGAATAAGCTTTACATTTACACCAAGTGCTTTTGCCTCCTCATCCCCTAAACTCATCAAATCAAAATACTTACTCATAAAAACCATCCCTAAGATACTAAGCGTGATGGGGATGGCGACAAGTAGAGTTTCATTTAGCTCTGCCATGGAGAGTGAACCCATTAGCCAGTAAACTATGGCTGGAAGCGTGCTATATGGGTCTGCAACATACTTTATGATAGAGAGAAGTGAAGTAAACAGAGATGCGCTGATAACTCCGCCAAGAACTAGCATCACAGTTGAACGAGAGTTTGTAACCATAGAACCGATAAAAACAGCAAAACCAACCGCTACAAAACCAAAAACAAAAGCTAAAATCTGTACGATAAACCAATGCTCAGAGATTAACATCCCACAAGCCGCTCCAAAAGATGCACCAGCTAATACGCCCAAAATCCCAGGAGAGACAAGTGGATTTACAAACATCGCTTGAAACACCGCTCCACTCGTTGCAAGTGCAGCACCAATGAGGATGGCTAAAAGCACACGAGGAAGACGAATATCTAAGATGATACTCTCTATAAGAGTGAAATCTTGCGTAGCTGGACTTGAGAATAGTTTGTGATTTAAGTAGTCAAAAAAAGTAGAGATGCTTATATCAAACTGCCCCCACAAAAGTGAGAGCATTGAGAGTACCGCTAAGATGATTGTTGCGATGATTAGATACTTAGCATCATTTATATGAGACATTTATAAGCCTAGTATTTTAAATTTGCACTAAAAAATACTCCAAGAGGAGCACCAGTTTGGTAGGTTGAATCGCCACTTGTAGAGAGTGCATTATCCGCTGTAATGATTGTAGATATATATCTCTCATCCGTAAGATTTGTAATGGTAGCTCTAAAAGTGACATCTTTTGAGCCAAAAAACTCTTGTGGTTTGTAGGAGATATCTAAGTCAACTATAGTAAAAGCATCAACTTTTTGAGTATTTGCCACATCGCCATATCTGCTTGAAGTATATCTAGCACTCGGAGTAATTGCCCATCTACCAATATAGTAAGAAAGAGCAGCTTTAGCCATAAATTCGGGAGCATCTGGGAGTTGATTGTTTTTTATGTTCGATGTGCTACCAGTTGAAGTTTTAAAGTCTTGTGTAAAAGAGTATTTGTTATATGAGAGACCTAGTAAAAACTCCAAATCATCTCTAATAGCACCATTTGCTGCAAACTCTGCGCCATAACCAAGAGCATCTCCAACATTTGAAGGATAGCCTACACCTAAATATGGATCATAGATATTTGCCTGTTTGTTCTTTATAAAAGATACAAAAATAGAAGGATTTAGTGTAACTCCACCTACTAAAATCTTTGAACCGAAGTCTATGTTTTCTGAAATCTCAAGATCTTGCTTGTCCCAAAGCTGTTCAAGTGTTACGCCTTTAGCTACAAATTGATTTCTTTGTTGTGAGTAAGTTGGAAATAAGTTTACATTAAAACCATAGGCACGAGTGTAGTCAAGATATATAGCACTACTATCACTTAGTTCGTAGCCAAGATATAGAGATGGTAAAAAGGTATGAAATGTTCTTGCATCAACGCTAGCCCAAGGATCTAGCGTACCACTTGCAATAGCCGCGTCATAATTAGGGCTAGTTGCACCAGTTGTACCATTGCCATAACTCTTTATGGAACCAAGTTCAAATGTTTGGTATCTAACACCAGCAGTGTAGTTAAACTTAGAAATCTCTCCACTTACTTCTAAAAAAGGAGATTGTAGAGTGTGGTAATCGTTTTTAGATAAAACTGCATAGCCTGCAAATTTCAGATCACTACTCGGAGTTACCTTGTACTTTTTTTGATCACTAGGAGGTCCAGGAGGCTGTTGTCTGTGGTACCAATATCCAAGTTTCACTTTTAGCTCTTTCATAAACTCATGTTCATAAGATGCAACAGCTCCATAGAGGTCATGATCCATCTTCCAGTTCATAACTACATCACTCATTTTTGCATTTGACCACCAATAATCACCCTCATCTTGCTTGTAGTAAGCTTTAAAAGAGATAGTATCTCTGCTAGTTGGTTTGTAGGTTAAATCTCCTAAAACACTAGTAGTCTCAAAATCTTGTTTGTTATAATCATAGTAGTCATTACTACTTGCTTTTTTAAATGAAGAGTAGTCATTGTTATAGTTGCTCTTTAGATTTTTTGTCTCTAAATAACTTAGACTATCGTAATTGTGGTGTTTATCGCGATTTCTAATGACATAAACATCAGCTTTTAGTTGGTCATTTGGCTCATAAGAAAATCCTAGCATTGCGTTAAATCTTTCTAACTCTCCACTTCCTTTATTTTTGTCACTTGATAAAAAAGAGAGAGATCCAAAAGCAGAAAAATCACCAACTTTACCGCTATCTACTCGTAAAAATGTTCTACTAAAACTATCAGAACCAAAAGATTGTGAGAGCGTTGTTTTAGTGGTTTTTGAAGGAGCTAAGATGCTCATATCTACTTTACCAATAAGAGATGAAAACCCAAGATTTTTATCAACTGGCATATAGCCTTTTAAAAGGTCGATGGAAGCGATATTTTCCAAATCCACCATATGTTTTCCACCACCTGGGTTACTTGAGACTGGCATCGAGTTTAACATAAAGACCCCACCAGGACCTGTTTGGCTCTTACCACGGATACGGATAGGGTCGTGAAATGACGGCTCATTTGAGCCTGCACTATCAACTGGTGAAAAGTTTACAGATGGCGAAAACGCAACGACTGAAAAAGGGTTCATATTGGCATGTGAGCTTAGTACCTTGATACTTTTTTTTGTAAAACTCTCTTGATTTTTAGACTCACTAAGGTTTGCATCTTGCATATAAAGATAGTCACTATCTTCACTTGTCGCACTAACTACGATTCTTTCTATACTGATGGGATTAGCCATTAGCAGACTTGATGCCATCAACGATAGCAGTAGAACTCTTTTTTTCAATTTTTTTCTCCTAATATTTGTTTAATTTGTCTTTCAGATATCTCTACATTTAAGTACAAGCTATAAAACTCTTTTACTCTTTTGTTTAAGTCGATGTTGTAAAGTTCTGGATGAAAGATATGTGCTAGCCACTGTATGCCGATGATGCGCATAAAAGATGGCGGTCTATCTATCCAGTTGAAGGGTTTGTTTGGAACAAGGTAAACTCTGTTTTCTTTTACAGCCTTTAAGTGCTTCCAGATAGGATTTGAGAAGATGTTTTTATAAACAAGCTCATTTTGAGCGATGATAATCTCTGGGTCATAAGATAGAAGTGTCTCAAAATTTATCCTCTCTAGTCCTAAAACAGCACCTTGCTGGCATCTGTGAACATTATCCCCGCCTGCAAAGTTTAAAGCCTCTACATGAAAAGAGATGTGACACTCTGTAGAGAGTCCATCGACTCCCTCTGCGTAGTAGTATTTTATAGGCTCGGCACCCTTTAGAGACTCACTAATCTCCTCTATAACCTTAGATGCATAAGAGGCTAGAATGTCTCCTCTTGGTTTTTCATCTATCACCTCACCTGCAAAAGAAAATGCATAGGGCATATCTTCTATCTTTCTAAAAGGTAGTGTTATAGTAGCAATCTTCGTTTTTTCTATCTCAGATTTTACTCTCTCTACTAACAAATCATCTTCCCATAAAAGAATCAAATCTGGACGATGTTTTATAAGCGTTTCAAGATTTATACTCTGTCCACCACCATGAAAAGAGCCGATGACATCAAGAGAGAGAAACTCTTTTGACAAAAACTCTTCACTTGCATCGTTGTTGTTATTTTTTGCTTTAAAGTTTAGTCCTGACATCTTGTTTGGATTTAGTGCATAGAGAAGATAGTTCATCGGTGGAGATGAGCCAAAAGCTTTTTTAATATTCTGTGGAACTTTAATATGATTGCCTTCTCTGTCTTGTAGAGTTTTTGCATGGAATGAGAGAGTTAAAATTAGTAGTAATATCAACTTAAATATAGTTTGCATCTTTTTGTTTTTTCCTTGATAATCTTGTTTAATCTATCTGTAAAATCTAGTGAGAGACTTTTTTTCTTGTAAAAAGGGTTGCTTGCAGGGGGACACCTAACAAGAGAATTGAATGAGAAAAATGCATTTTTTTTAACCAACAAGAGGAGAATAAAAAAGGCTCACTAGATATATGAAGCGCTAACGCCTCAAGCGAAGGTATTTGTGCATGCAATACCCTCTGTTGAAGTGTAGTTATTGTGTTATGAATACGTTGAATCTTTTTTGACATAATGATAGAAAATTTCAAAATACCCTCCTTAAGAAAGTAGAGTAAAAATCTCTAACTAATCGCTATGTCTAAATAGATATAACGAAGTTTAAACTAAAATATCTTAAACTAAACTTTTAAATTGCTATAAACCTATAATTATATTTTTTGTGTTTATTATTGCGTAGGCACTCTCGCCAACTTTTAAGCTTGACTCTGCACTATCTCTACTTATGGCTGCAACTAAAGATAGAGAATCACTTACTCTGAATGTAATCTCTTGTGAGTGCTCTGAAGTCTCAACAGAGTCTATAACCCCTTTTATAATATTTAGATTTTTATGAGCTTTTGGCGCGGTTTTTACTATCTCTATATCACTTGATTTTATAATGGCGTAGGTGTCGCTGCCAATATGAAGAGCCATATCTTTAGCTGATTTTGCTGTAATGCTTGAGACTATGGAGACATCGCCTAAAAGAGCAAGTTCAAGATTTGTGCTTAGTTCATCTTGTGTGATGTTTTTTACTTTTGAAGGAAGCTGATTTCTTGCACTTGTTGTTAAAAAAGTTCTATTTAAGATGCTCTCTAGTCTATCAGCATCACCGCCTGCTTCTGCAAAACGGTCTATAAACTTAGCATGAACAGCGTGGAGTCTCTCATAAGTCTGGATAAGTTGATGTGCGTAAGGTGTAAGTGTAGTTCCGCCTCCTCCACGTCCGCCTGTAGTTCTTGTGATAAGTGGCTCATCTGCAAGAGCGTTCATACTGTTGAGACGCTCCCAAGCCGCTTTATAGCTCATCTTCATCTCTTTAGCAGCTGCATTCATAGAACCTGTTTTTTCTATGATTTTTAGGAGTTGTATCCTACCTGAGCCTAAAAAACTCTCACCATCTTTACTAAGCCAAAAACGACCATCTATCTTCATCTGCATCTCCTAAAGTA
>JAQUFE010000002.1:95803-99751 GCA_028684815.1 Sulfurimonas sp. | reverse complement strand
CAAGTTTTATCAAAAACAGCCAAAATATTAAAACATCATATCAATAAAAAAGCAAAACTCTACAAGGTAGAGTCAGATAGATTTGTTATATTGCTTCGAGAGAGTTCACTACAAGATGTACATGACTACTGTGAGCAAATAGTTGCGTTTTTTGACAATAAAAATGTAAAAATAGATGAGGTGGAACTTCATGTTACTTTTAACATTGGCATCTCAAAAAGAAAAGAAGATGCAGCAGATACTCTTATAAATAGTGAATATGCACTAGACACATCTAAGGACTTAGGAAGCAGAAACTATGAGATATTTGATGAACATAATAGCTCTTTTAAGAATGAAAAAGAAGCCATAAAGTATCTTAAAATAACCAGAGAACTCGTTATGCAAGATATGATAGAGCCATATTTTCAGCCTATAGTAGATATGAATACTAAGGAGATAAAAAAGTATGAAGCTTTAGCCCGCGGAGTGATGGAAGATGGAGTCATACTACCAGAATATTTTATAAAATCAGCAGAAAAACTTGGATTTATTAGCTCTATAACAAAGACCATGATAAACAAAAGTTTTGATTTTTTTAGAGATAGTGAGTATGAATTTTCCATAAATATCACAGAGAGAGACTTGCTAGATGGCTACCTTTGTAAGTTTTTAAAAGAAAAATTAGAGTTTTATAAGATAGAATCTCCAAGAGTTATATTTGAGATTAAAGAGAGTGTCACACTTGCAAAAAGCCATAGCAAAATTATTAAGGAGCTAGATGCTCTAAGAGAGATGGGCTTTAAAATAGCCATAGATGATTTTGGTGTTAATGACTCAAACTTTAGTAAGCTTACAAGTATGAATTTTGATTTTATAAAAGTAGATGGAACCTTTATAAAAGAGCTGAAATTAGATGAAAAAAGTAAAAATATCCTAAGAGCTATTGTAAACTTTGCAAAAACTCTAAACATTGAGATTATTGCTGAGTATGTAGAAGATGAAGAGACATACCAAATCATAAAAGAGTGTGGAGTTCACTTTGTACAAGGCTACTTTATAGCAAAGCCAGCACCTATTTTAGTAAAAAGTGACTTTAAAAACTAATTTTTGTAGCTTTTTAGTATGCTAGCTAGTGGCATATTTCATGATATAGATGCTCTGGTCAATGGAGTGTTCTATGAGAAAATGCTTGCAAGTGGCATCCCTTTTACAAAAAAAGACGAGCTTATTTTATTGGGGCAGGTAAGGGCGTAAACTCATTAGGGTCTAATGTAATTCTAAACATAGCTCCCTCAAAAGTGTTAAAAGCATCGATAGTGCCTAAGCAGTGATTTTCGATGATGATTTTACTCATATATAGGCCAAGTCCAGTTCCGTTTTTCTTAAGCTTTGTTGAGAAGTATGGCTCAAAAATTTTCTCCATAATTTCATTATTTATACCTCTAGCATTATCAGAAATCTCAAAAACAGCTTTGTCGTTTAGCCTATAAGTTTTTATATCTATGATGCCATTGTTGATGCCGTTTTCTACTATGGCATCTTCTGCATTTTGTATAAGGTTTAGCACAACTTGTTCAAACTCATTTTCATAGATATAAAATTCATTTTCAAAATGATTTTGAAAACTTATAATAATATCGCGCTTATCAAGAGAGGTTTTTACTATCGAAATCGTTTTGTCTATGATAGTCTCAAAACTTGTTCTAGTGAGAACTTTAGAGTCTATAAAAAAGTTTCTAAAGTCATTTATGGTTGAGCTTAGATGCTGAGAATAAGCTTGTATATCTTTGATGCCACTCTTAAAAACCTCCAAGTCAACATCTTTTAAAATTATCTTTACCTCTAGCGAAGATGCTGTGGATGAGATAGCAGCAAGAGGTTGTCTCCACTGATGTGCTATCATGCTTAGCATCTCTCCCATTTGAGCCATTTTGCTCTGTTTTAGCATGTGTTGCTCTTTTTCTTGAGTCTCTTTTATAGCTTGTGCTATCTTTTGTTTTAGTGACTCGTTTAGATTTTGCAGCTCTTTTTTGCTAGTGATATCTTGTCTGATTGAGTTGTACTCTATAATCTCTCCATCTTCATTTAAAACAGGCGAGACTATTGCATCTACCCAGTAAAAGCCGCCATCTTTAGTGGAGTTTTTTAGCTCTCCTCTCCAAGTCTCTCCAGCTTCTAATGTTCTTAGCATCTCTATATACATATCTTTTGGCATGTCATTGTGTTTTATTAGTTTGTGATTTTTACCTACGAGTTCTTCTTTTTTATATCCTGAGAGTTTGCAAAATAGTTCACTTGCATAGAGAATATTTCCATCTATATCAGTAGTGGATGCTATGACATTTTTGTCAAAGTCTAGGAGAATATTGTTTAGTTTTTTTTCAAGTCTATCATTTGCATCTAGAAGTTTTTTTTCTCTTTTTATAAGTATATAACTTGTGTATGCAACAAGGGCAAAAACCACGAGAGAGCCTTCTTTAGCACTATCTATAATATTTTTTTCTGCTATAAAAGGTGCATAAAAAAATAGCACTACGAAAAAAGCCATCAGTAAAAAAGATATGGGAGTTAGGATGCTAGAGCGGATGTTTTTTAGTCTAGAGAAAATTTTATTTATCATGATTTATTCCTGCGATAAAAAAGCATTATATAGGTGATGCACTTAAAGTTGTTTTATATTTGCTAGAATAGCTTTATGAAATACTCACACCTAAAACAGATAAAAGACTATCTTGCAAAGTTTCAAAAAATTTCGGCTATTCATAGAGTAAGTGACACAATTATAAAAATGGCATTTGATAGAGATGATGAAATCTACTTTGAGATGCAACGCTCAAACTCTAAGATATTTAGATGCGAATCTTACACCCGCTCAAAAGTCTATAATGCGCCCTTTGATGTAGTTTTAGCGAAGCGATTTAATCGTGCAAATATTTTAGATATAAAACTTGTGGACGATGATAAGATTTTAAGGTTTAAAACCTCCGTAGCTTCGGCATATAAAGAGGAGATAACCTATCTGCAGTTTGAATTTACTGGAAAATACACAAATGTTATCATCTACGATGAAGATGAAATAGTCCTAGAAGCCTTACGACACGTTGATATCTTCTCTTCTTTTCGTGAGGTTAAAGTTGGACAAAAACTTCTAAGTGTCCCAGCTGCTCCATATACTCCAAAAGAGTACCCTATAGATGATGTTGAGAAGTTTTTGTTTGATGAATATCAAAGAGAGCTAGATGCAAAGCTAAAGAGTCTAAAAAAGCAAAAACTCTTAGTGTTAAACAAGAGGCTTCAAAAACTTCAAAAACTTCAAGCTTCGCTAGAAGATGAGGTAGAGTTAGAACAAGAGGCAAAAATAGCCCAACATCATGGTAATTTAATCTTATCAAATCTGCATAATATTAAAGCATATCAAAGAAAAGTTAAGCTTGAAGATTATGATGGAAATCTTGTAGAAATAGAATTTGCAAAAGAGTTTTCAAGTCCAGCATCTATGGCACAAGCACTCTTTAAAAAGAGTAAAAAAGCAAAGCAAAAAGCTCTGCACTCGCACATTGAAAGAGCATCTGTTTTATCTAAGATAGAGCATACAAAACTCTTTATTGCTATAGTCGAAGATGCTAAGGATATGGCAAAGTTAGAGCTTTTGTTCCCAAAGCAAGTACAAGTTAAAAAACTAAAGATAAGTGACTCCATAGAGTCGTTTTGGATAGAGGGATATAAAGTTCAACTAGGCAAAAATGAAAAAGGCAATGTAGAGTTACTAAGGCTTGCAAAAGCAAAAGATATCTGGATTCACATGAAAGATAGGCCATCAGCACACCTAATCATAACAACAGATAAACAAAATATCCCTCAAAATATCATAGAAGAAGCTGCAAAACTATGTGTAGAATTTAGCACAGTTCAAAAAGATAAGTTTTTGGTCGATTATACTCCTAGACGTGAAGTTACAATACAAAG
>JAQUFE010000002.1:0-95703 GCA_028684815.1 Sulfurimonas sp. | reverse complement strand
CAGATAAACAAAATATCCCTCAAAATATCATAGAAGAAGCTGCAAAACTATGTGTAGAATTTAGCACAGTTCAAAAAGATAAGTTTTTGGTCGATTATACTCCTAGACGTGAAGTTACAATACAAAGCGGTGCAAATGTGCTTTACAATAAGTACAAAACCATAGAAGTAGATGTGAGATAAAAAGGGACTTGTTTCTTTACGGGACTAATTGAACCCTCTGGTTAATCTATAAACTAGATTCCGTGTCAAGCACGGAATGATGGGGAACGTGTCAAGCACGGAATGATGGGGAACGTGTCAAGTACGGAATGACGGGGAACGTGTCAAGTACGGAATGATGGGAGACGCGTCGTCCTGAACAAACAGACCGTCATCCTGAACTTGATTCAGGATCCAACCTAATAGTTGTTCAGAGCATTCAATTAAATAAAAGGTGAAGCTTTTAGGAATGCTAACCAATGGCATTCTCCACGATGAGTAGCCTCAGCGGCTAGCGGAGCAAAGGGACTTGTTCCTTTGCGGGACTAATGAAATAGTAGTCCCTTAAATTTATAAAATAAATCTCTCACCGAAGGTGAAGCTTTAGTGCCTCAGCGGCTAGCGGAGCAAAGGGACTTGTTCCTTTGCGGGACTAATGAAATAGTAGTCCCTTAAATTTATAAAATAAATCTCTCACCGAAGGTGAAGCTTTAGTGCCTCAGCGGCTAGCGGAGCAAAGGGACTTGTTCCTTTGCGGGACTAATGAAATAGTAGTCCCTTAAATTTATAAAATAAATCTTAAGGAGTATGTTATGGCAGTAGGCGCAATCGGAAATGCTATTTTTGTAAACCAGATGACTGCAAATGTCTCTTCCGTACAAAATGCTCATAATAACCGTATAGACTTTCAAAATATGGTAGCACAAGCGGCTATGCAGGAAAAGGACGAAAAAGTTCTTGAGGTTCGTCCGGCTGAGGAAGTTCATGAAATCGACCCTGATCGTGAGCGTGAAAAAAACTCAGCTGATCAAGAAACAGCTAGAAGTCAGCACGATGAAAAAGAGGAAGAGGAAGAAGAAAAATCTCCACCTCTTCATAAGCTAGATATTAAAGTCTGATTTGGTATAATCCTTGCAAAAGGAGATTCATGAAATTTTTAGCGGCTCTTGGCTCACATAGGGAGAGAATCATAACAGGTTTATCTCTTTTAGCAGTAGTTCTCATCATAGGTTTTATTGACAGTTTTTTTCTAATGTGGGTGGTTCTTGGTGCTGTCTATCTTCTGGCTTTTAAAGAAGCCCTTGTACTCTTTGAAATAAAAAATAACTCACTTATTCTCTACGCTCTTGGCATCTGGGTGGTAGCTGCATTTTATCCTTATGGAGATGACCTTTTTGTCTTAGCGGGAGTTACTTATGCAAGTGCAATAGCTTTTGACAAAGAGCTAAAATGGAAAAACTTCCTTCCTTTTATATACCCAACCGCAGGAATGCTCTTTATCTTTACAATGTATCAAGAGTATGGAATGCTCTCAATGTTTTGGCTCCTAGCTATTGTCGCGATGACAGATGTTGGAGCATACGCTGTAGGTAAAAGTATCGGCAAGACTCCCTTTAGCGAGACAAGTCCAAACAAGACTATGGAGGGCGTAGTTGGTGGTATTTTAGTCGCTACGATTGCTGGTATGTTTATAGGACTTAGTGTAGTTGATTTAGCTGACTCATTTGTTATCTCATGTTTGGTTTCAATTAGTGCTATTTTTGGAGATCTGTTTGAGAGTTCTCTAAAGCGAAGTGCAGGCGTAAAAGATAGTGGAAATATACTTCCAGGACATGGCGGGATGTTAGATAGAATAGATGGCTATCTCTTTGGAGCTATCGTTATGTTAGTCCTTCTACGTGGACTTGTTTAGAAGTGATACTACTCGGTTCAACAGGCTCTATCGGCGTAAATACGCTTTGTATTGCTAAAAAATTTGATATAAATGTTGAGATTCTAGTGTGTGGAAACAATATTGAGCTCTTAAATGAGCAGATACAAGAACACTCTCCAAAACTTGTAATTATAGCAAATAGAGATGACGTGCATAGAGTAAATCACCAAAATGTCCTTTGCGGAAGTGAGGCGATACTTAGAGCTATAGAAGAGTCAAGCTCAAAACTCGTTGTAAATGCACTTGTAGGGTTTTTAGGTCTTCGCCCAACTCTAAAAGCATTGGAATGCGGAAAAAGAGTAGCCCTAGCAAACAAGGAGTCTCTTGTGGCTTGTGGCGCTTTTATAGATACAAGCAGAATCCAGCCCATAGATAGTGAGCATTTTGGTCTTTGGTATCTTATGCAAGATAGAGAAGTTAAACGAATGACTATCACTGCATCTGGCGGAGCTTTTCGTGATTGGGATATAAAAAAACTTCAAAGTGCTACCTTAGCAGACACTCAAAAACATCCAAACTGGTCAATGGGACAAAAGATAACGATAGATAGCGCAACAATGACAAATAAAATATTTGAACTACTTGAAGCTAGATGGCTTTTTGGTGAGGGTGAGTACAATGCTATCATCGAGACAAAATCTCTTATTCACGCCCTTATAGACTTTAAAGATGGCTCAACGACTGCGCATTTTGCTCGTGCATCTATGCAGCTACCCATTGCTTACGCACTAAATAAAAAGATGAATGAAAACATTTTAGAGCATGTTGATTTGCTAGAAGTTGGCTCACTAGAGTTTCGTGAGATAGAGGTAAGTAGATATCCCGTCTGGGAGATAAAAGAAGAACTACTTAAAAATCCATCTCGCGGAGTAGTAGTAAATGCTGCAAATGAAGTAGCCATAGAGAGATTTATAAACAAAGAGATAGGTTTTATGGATATCAGTAAGACAATCATAGGAGCTTTTGAAAAGTTTCATAATATGCCAAGAAGTGTAGATGATGTTTTTGCTCTAGATGCAGAGATAAGGAAAAGTCTTTGATGCTAAATGCGTTCATTATAAGATTTTCTAAACTATCCCCATTTATGATTGTACTTTTGACTACCTTTTTTGTTTTGCTTGGTTCTGTCCCTTCAGTCTATTTTGTTACAAAATTTTATGGAGTGTCATATGATAATATACATATGATTCTATCTATAGTGCTACCCATGCTACTTACTCCTCCAGTTATTTCAACATTTATAAAACTCTCTAAGCATCTAAAGCACTTTCAAGAAGAGTTGGAGATAGAGATAAAAAATAACAAGAAAAAAGATCTTATGCTGTTTGAGCAAGCTAGATTTGCCTTAATGGGTGAGATGTTGGCAAATATTTCACATCAATGGAAGCAGCCTCTTAATACAATAGGGCTCTGCGTAGCTAATGCAAGGCTCTCAAATGAAGAAAGTATAGAAAGAAATTTTGACATTATAGAAAAAAATGTAAATTACTTAGCTTCTACCATAGATGATTTTATGTCGTTCTTTGATAAAAAAACTTATACTCAAATCAGAAATTTAGAAGATATTTTAACAGAAGTTAAAAGTATTATTTACATGCAAATCACTAGCAAAGGTATAAGCTTAGAGATTGAGGTTAATGGCGATGAGAGAGATATTCTACTGGCCTCTTCAATCTCACAAGTCTTGCTAAATCTTTTAAATAATGCAAAAGATGCCATTAATGATAATATGAAAGATAAAAAAATATCTTTAAAGTTTAATGTAAGAGATGCCAACTTGGAGATTGTTTGTTGCGATACCGGTAGCGGCATTGCCCCAGAAATAAAAGATAAAATTTTTGATCCATATTTTACAACAAAGCATAAAACACAAGGTACTGGAATAGGCCTATATATGTCAAAACAGATAGTCCAAAAAATATTTGATGCAGAGATCTATTTTGAGATTGAATCTGGATGTTTTCGTATCAACCTTCCATATTCTGACAGGTGTATGTTAAAAAAAAGGAGTAGTATAGATGATTCTTAGTATAGAGAGTAGTTGTGATGATAGTGCGATAGCTATCACAGAGATAGAGACAAAAAAACTTCTTTTTCATAAAAAAATATCTCAAGAGATAGAGCATAGCATCTACGGTGGAGTCGTTCCAGAGCTTGCAGCTAGGCTTCATGCTGAGGCTCTTCCAAAGATATTAGAGCAAGTAAAACCTTACTTTGAACATCTAAAAGCAGTAGCAGTTACTTCAACTCCAGGTTTGGCAGTGACACTCGTTGAGGGCGTGACAATGGCAAAAGCAATATCCATCGCACTAGATATTCCACTCATCTCTGTTAACCATCTAATAGGTCACATCTACTCTCTATTTATAGAAAAAGAGACAGAGTTTCCTCTAACAGTTTTACTAGTCTCAGGCGGACACACTCAAGTGATGCAAGTAGAATCCTTAGATAGCATAAAAACTATTGCAAAGAGTATGGATGATAGCTTTGGAGAGAGTTTTGACAAGGTTGCTAAGATGATGAACCTTGGCTATCCAGGCGGTCCAATAATTGAGCAGATGGCAAAAGATGGAGATAGGACTAGGTATAACTTTACTATTCCGCTCTCACAATCACCGCTTATCGCATTTTCGTACTCAGGATTAAAAAACGCTGTTAGAGTCGCACTCCAAGATGCTAATGAGAGTGACTATAAAGATATAGCTGCATCTTTTGAGCATATTGCAACTATGCATCTAGTACAAAAACTAAAAAAATATTTTAAGACAAAACAGCCAAAAACTTTTGCAATAGTAGGCGGAGCTAGTGCAAACTTATACTTAAGAGGTGAGATAAAAAAGCTTCTTAAGCCCCATGGCTCAAAACTACTTCTAAGTGAATTAAAATACTGTTCAGATAATGCTGCAATGATTGGAAGAGTTGCTCTTGAGATGTATGAGAAAAAAATCTTTACTAGCCAAGATGAGCTCGGCATATCTGCTAAAAGTAGTATATAATATATCTAAGACTAAGTGAAATGTGTTCGCTTAGTAAAAGGCTGACAAAAAAGTATAACTTAAGTAAAACTTATATAAAAAGGCAATTTTTCTAAATAAGAGTTTTTTTATCCGATTTTACTTATACTTCTCTCGTCCAATTAATAAATCACAATAGAGTGATTCGTTTTTTACTCAAAATATTGAAGTA
Source organism: Sulfurimonas sp. (assembly GCA_028684815.1). GTDB lineage: Bacteria > Campylobacterota > Campylobacteria > Campylobacterales > Sulfurimonadaceae > Sulfurimonas. The sequence continues at coordinate 90,603 of JAQUFE010000002.1, read as the reverse complement.
AAAAGCACAACACAATAAGTCAAGGAGCCAGAATGGCAACAGTAACATTCAAGAACGACATCGTATGTAATTTAGCAGGTAAAGAGATAAACGTAGGCGACACAGCACCAGTTACAACGGTAGTAAACTGTGATCCAATGCTTCAAAATGAGCAAATCGGTGGAACTGGTAAAGTTCAACTCGTTGTTGCAGTACCATCACTAGATACTGGTGTATGTGATGCTGAGACTAGAAGATTTAATACTGAGGCAGCTTCATTAGAGGGTGTTGAGGTTATTACAGTCTCTATGGATTTACCATTTGCAGCTGCAAGATGGTGTGGAGCAGCTGGAATTGAAAACTTAAAAGTTTGTTCAGACTTTAGAAACAAAGATTTTGCTAACAACTATGGTGTACTTTTGGCTGATGGCCCACTAGCTGGTATTACTGCGAGAGTAATTTTTGTTATTGGTAAAGATGGAAAAGTAACTTACAAACAAGTTGTTCCAGAGATTACAAATGAGCCTAACTATGAAGAAGCTATAGCTGCTGCAAAAGCTGCTCTATAAGCTTTCTTTAGAAAGTAAGCTTTATAAGCGTAGCTTCTTTAGAAAGGCTGCTCTATAAGTAAAACTTCACTCCTAAGATAATTTTTAAGAGCTGCACTACTTCCCCTCTTTGTAGCTCTTGGCGCCTTTGGTGCCAAAACAAAATGAACTGATAACTCATTTTATTCTTCCTCCTTTTTAGGGCTTTTGCCCTAAAATATAATTTTTCATCAATTCAAGTTCTTAATTGTACCTTCTTGCTATACTACTAAAAATTTATTATTAGGTGATTCAATGAAAAAAATAGCAACAACATTCCTATTGTTAGGAGCCTTCCTTAGTAGTGCTAATGCAGATGTTACAAGAGTAGAAGCTGGTCTTGGTTTATGGAATCAAGATTCGAGTGGAAAACTAAGTTATACCGATTATGGTGCAAATGGTCGTTACAACTCAAGTGAACCTAACGAATCTTCAATCTATTTTTGGGCATCAATCAAGCATCCAGTGCCTATTATCCCAAACCTAAGATTAGAGTATGCAACAGTAGAGGATTCAGGTGTAGGTTTTGGCCGCTTTAAAGACTTTAACATAGTTGGCGCTCCTACTAAGATGGATTACAAGATGAAACAGTATGATATTATCCCGTACTACAATATCTTAGATAATACAGCTTGGACTACACTTGATCTTGGTGTGGATGTAAAGATAGTTGAAGCATCTCTAGAAGCATCTCCAAATGGACTTGGTTTTAATGGCTACAAAAAGAAAGAAACTTTCGCTCTCCCACTTCTGTATCTAAGAGCTCGTGTTGAGATCCCAGCAACAAATGTCGGTTTTGAGAGTGATGTAAAATATGTCTCTTATCGCTCAGATAGTGTCTATGATATCCGCGTTAAAGTGGACTACACTTTTAATATATCTCCAGCTGTCCAACCAGCTATAGAGTTTGGATATAGAATTCAAAATATTGATGTAGATGAGGTAAATAATCTAGATGCTGAGTTAAAATTTTCAGGTTTTTTTGGAGGCCTAATGCTCCGCTTTTAAGTAGCATCTATCGAGTATAACTATCTCACATTCAAGCGAGATGCCAAACTCTTGGAGAACTCTCATTTTAGCTTCTTCAATGAGAGCAATGGCATCTTCAAAAACTCCACCTCCGCGGTTTAGTAAAAAATTTGCATGCTTAGTGCTAAACTCCATAGCTCCTACTTTTTTTCCTTTTAGACCAACAGCTTCAATGAGTCTGCCAGCAAAATCATCTTTAGGATTTTTAAAACAACTCCCAGCACTAGCTCCACTTGGTTGATTTGCTCTCATCTGTTTAAAAAGCTCAGTTTTCTCATCACTATAACCATACTCTAAAAAAAATGAAGCCTCTAAAATCGGCTCTTTTATATCAGTAGTGCGATAGCCATAGTTTATACTTTTCTTTTCAAACTCGCCTTTTGTTGTTGTGATGCTATAAAGATTGTTAAATATCTCATACTCTTTAAGCCCAGCATTCATAAATACTAAACCGCCCAGAGTTCCAGGGAGATGCGAGACAAATTCAAAGTTTGCGATATTGTTTTTTTTGCAAAAGGAGGCTACTTTACCAGATGGAGTGGCAGCTCCGATTTTAAGAAGATTATCTTCGATTTTGATATAGTCATATTTTTTGGAGAGTTTCATAAGTTTTGGAGGTTTTGTACCGATTATCAGATTATTACAAGAGCCTATAAGAAAGAAGTCATTAGTAAAATCACTCGGCTCCTCTAAAAGTGTAACTTCGTGGACTCCTCCTATCTTGATAGAAGAAAATTTTGCAAAGTCGATTGTTTTTGTCATTACTACTCTATAAAGCTTGGCATCATGTTAAAGACATTTGTTGCAAAATCTATCATAGAGTTTAGCATCCATGGCATCGTAAGGATGATAACAATTACAACGCCAATGATTTTTGGGATAAAAGAGAGGGTCATCTCATTTATCTGAGTAGTCGCTTGAAAGATGCTAACAGCCAAACCTAGAAACATACCTGTTAATAGCCCTGGAAGAGCAAGCAGAAGTGCTATCTTAAAGGTCTCTATTCCTAGTGCTATTAGTTTGGCTTCCATCGGTTTATGAGTTCCTGAGTTCTTTATACTCGGTTGGTATTAGATAGTCCTGTGTTTTTACGAGGGAGTCATAAAAGCCGTGTTTATATCCAAGCTCAAAAAGCTTATCAATAGCACGATATTGAATCTCACTTAGAGTGATGGACTCATCATTTGCATAGAGCTCTAAATATCTATCTAGTGTATCTGCATCTATGCGCACCAAGTCTCTCTCTATAAGCATCTTTGAGAGTCTATCTTTATGCTCTCTTGCAACGGATACAGCCTTTGTAAGAGTTGCTTCATACTCTATAGCTTTGTTTAGCGGAAGTGAGCGTCTTATTGCCATTCCACCAAGAGGAAGTGGAAGTTCATCTCCAGCTAACTCTTGCCAAATATCCCACATCTCTCTCTCAACTTCAAGAGTATCATCAAAGTTTAAGATGCTCTCATGGATCAAAACCCCAGCATCAACACTGCCATCAAGTACAGCCTTTTCAATCTCTAAAAAGTTCATGTAGGTGATTCTCGCATCTGGATAGGCTATACGAAAGAGCATCGCATTTGTAGTGTGTTTGCCACTAAGAGCTACTTTGAAGTTTCTCTTTAGAGTAACTCCTTTTTTCTTTATAAGTTTTGGACCATATCCCTCGCCAAAACTAACAGCAGTCCTAAGCGGTGCATACTCCTCTTTTATATGCGGATAGAGTGCAAAACTAATAGCTACTATGTCATAAACCCCATTTAGGGCATCCTCATTTAGTGTTTGAATATCTTTTGCGATATTATCAAAGTTGGTGTTTTTCATATCTACCCAACCAAATTTGATAGCATAATACATAAAGATATCATCAGCGTCCGGTGAGTGTGCAATTAATGTTTTTTTCATAATATGGATTTTAACCAAATAAGGATAAAATCCGACTAAGAGATAAAAAAGAAAAAAGTATTGAGTGTTCTGAAAATTATCAAATTAGATCCTGAATCAAGTTCAGGATGACGCATGTCTCGTCATTTAGTGCTTGACACGGAATCTAGTTTAGAAATGAATCAGAAGGTTCTATTATAAAAAATATGACAATTTGCAATATATTTTACAAAAAATATAATTTTGTTATAAACTCTTTGAAAATTTACAATAAGTGAGCCCAAGATGGACGCAAATAAACAAAAATCACTAGACTTAGCAATGAAGCAGATTGATAAAGCATTTGGTAAGGGTGCTTTGATGAGACTCGGAGATAAAGATATAGTACCTATAAAGGCGATAAGCACAGGTTCTATAGGTCTTGACTTAGCGCTCGGCATTGGCGGCGTTCCTGAGGGCCGTGTTGTTGAGATTTATGGGCCTGAGAGTTCAGGTAAAACAACACTAGCGCTTCAAATAACAGCAGAGTGCCAAAAAAATGGCGGTGTTTGTGCTTTTATAGATGCAGAGCACGCTCTTGATGTTGGATATGCAAAGAACTTAGGCGTTGATGTTGAGAACTTACTTGTATCTCAACCAGATTATGGAGAACAAGCTCTTGATATTGTAGAGACCATCGCTAGAAGTGGTGCAATTGACCTTATAGTTATCGACTCTGTAGCAGCGCTTACTCCAAAGTCCGAGATAGAGGGTGAGATGTCTGATCAAAATGTTGGAGTTCAGGCTCGTCTTATGTCAAAAGCACTTCGTAAACTTACAGGTGTCATCAGCAAGATGAACTGTACAGTTATCTTTATAAACCAAATCCGTATGAAAATCGGGATGATGGGGTATGGTTCTCCAGAGACTACAACGGGTGGAAATGCACTTAAATTCTACGCTTCTGTTCGTATAGATGTAAGACGTATAGCATCTCTTAAACAAGGTGAGAGTCAGATAGGAAATCGTGTAAAAGCGAAGGTTATAAAAAACAAAGTAGCGCCACCATTTCGCCAAGCTGAGTTTGATATTATGTTTGGTGAGGGCATCTCTAAAGAGGGCGAGCTAGTTGACTATGGTGTTAAACTTGATGTTATAGATAAGGCAGGGGCATGGTTCTCTTATGAGGATATAAAGCTAGGTCAAGGCCGTGAAAATGTTAAACAGAAGTTTAAAGATGAACCAGAATTAGCAAAAGAGATAGAAGAGAAAATCAAAGTAGCTATGGGTGTGAGTAATGTTATGATTATGGATACAGTAGAGATAGAAGATAGTGCAGAAGACTAAACTAATGTTTATCTTAATTTGTTTTAGGTAAAATTATGATATTAACTATACCAAATATAAAGGCAGATTAGATGTTTATAGATAGCGTAAGCGCAATAGAAGTTTTAGATTCTCGTGGAAACCCAACAGTAAAAGCTACAGTGGAACTTAGTGACGGAACTATAGAGAGTGCGATTGTCCCATCAGGTGCTAGTACAGGTAAAAGAGAGGCACTAGAGCTTCGTGATGGTGGTGACCGTTATATGGGTAAGGGAGTCCTACAAGCTGTAGAAAATGTAAACTCTCAAATCTCAGATGCGCTTATTGGATTATCTCCTTTTAATCAAGCTATTATAGATGCAACAATGAAAGAGCTTGATGGAACTGATAACTATGGTAACCTTGGAGCAAATGCTGTTTTAGGCGTATCTATGGCTGTTGCACGCGCTGCTGCAAAAAGCCTAGGAATGCCACTTTATCGTTATTTGGGTGGTGCAAATGCCATGGTTATTCCAACTCCTATGTTAAATATCATAAATGGTGGTTCTCATGCTGATAACTCTGTTGATTTTCAAGAGTATATGATTATGCCATTGGGTTTTGAAAATTTTGCTGATGGACTTCGTGCATCTTCTGAGGTTTATCATAACTTAAAAGATATACTAAAAGCAAAAAAACATAACACTGCACTTGGAGATGAGGGTGGTTTTGCACCTGATTTATCTTCAAATGAAGAGCCTATACAAATCATTATGCAAGCTATAGAAAAAGCTGGATACAAAGCTGGTGAGCAGATAGGAATTGCTCTTGATGTGGCAGCTTCTGAGATAGTTACTGATGGTGGATATAGACTAGAATCTGAAAATCGTACAGTAACCTCTGCTGAGTTAGTAGATTATTATGTAGATCTATGTGCTAAATATCCTATCGTCTCTATAGAAGATGGACTTAATGAAGATGACTGGGCTGGTTTTAAGCTAATGACTGAAAAACTTGGTGACAAGATTCAGATTGTAGGTGATGATCTTTTTGTTACAAATGCTAATATTTTAGCAAGAGGCATCAGAGAGGGTATTGCAAACTCTATTTTAATCAAGCCAAATCAAATAGGTACAGTTAGTGAGACAATGCTCACAGTTCGCCTAGCTCAAAGAAATGGTTACACTTGTGTTATGAGTCACCGTTCAGGCGAGAGCGAAGATGCTTTTATAGCTGACTTTGCAGTAGCACTAAATTGTGGACAAATAAAAACTGGCTCAACTGCGCGCGGAGAGAGAACTGCTAAATATAACCGTCTCTTAGAGATAGAAAATGAAGTAGTATATGGCGAATATCTAGGTTCATCTCTTTTTAACTAGAGATAACAATGAGAAATGAAGAGCTTTATGAAGAGATAGATAGCTCCCAAAGTATTACCCAGAGGTACTTAGGACTATCTTTAGCAAAGTTCTTGAGCCTCATACTTATAGTTTTGACTATCGGGGTTTATATCGGAGTCCTTCTTTATGGTACCAACTCTCTTGAAGTCCTTTTTGAGCTTCAAGAGTATGAGAACTATCTCCAAAGTGAAGTACACAGACTCAAACATGAAAATGCAGAGCTTCAAAGAGAGTATTTTGAGTTAAAAGAGATTTCTGCTCAATAACTTGATATAATAAGCCTTATAAATTTTTCAAAAAAGATTCAATTAAGGGGCAGTTTTTGGTTAGAGTTTTATGTGTAGCGCTTCTTTTGCTTATAAACATAGATGCAAGAGAAAATCCTTTCTTTCCAGCAAAAGGTGAAAAGGACATACCCTATACAACAAACTTAGCAAAAACTATAGAACCCCTTAAACGCTCATCCATAACCCTTCCCTCATCAGCTAGAATCATAAAAAAGGTAACTATAGAGTATGAAAATCTTGATGCAACTGTTGAAACAAGAAGTATAGAGCTTAAAAATACGGTTGATTGGCATCTACCTATATTTATCTCTCAAAGCTTTACTGAGATGCCCCAAGAAGAGAAGCCTAAAGCTCAAAAAAATGAGACACAAAAATTTAAAGAGATAGCATCTATACCATACGCAAAGTTTTTAGAGAGTTCTAAAAGTTTAAAAATTGTAACAGAAGATAAAATTATAAGAAATTTTTTACTTGTAAAACCTCATAGAATAGTGCTTGATTTTAAAAGGGACGCAAGTATAAAAAGCTTCTCTAAAGAGAATAAAAATAGTATATTTTCTAAGATAAGAATAGGAAATCATGCTGGCTATTACCGTGCAGTTATAGAATTGGATGGACTATATAGATACAATATGCAAAAAATACCTGATGGTTATATATTAAATTTAAGATAGGAAAATTATGAAATCTTTTTTACTTTGTAGTTTTATAGTTCTGTCACTACTTGTTGGGTGCTCATCAAAAGAGTTTAGTGATGGAGCCAAAGATATAGGAAATGATATATCAAGGCTTTTTGAGCCTACTCAAGCTAAAGAGGATTAGTTAAAAGTAGTAGTTTATTGAAGCTTTGTATGTTTGCTCATTCTCTTTTTTCTTATGAAGATATCTCTCTTTATAATCATAGCTCAGTTGTAGTTGTAAATTTTGTGACATTCTAAAGCTTTGAGAAGCTTTAATAATTATCTGAGTATCTGAATTGTCGTAGAGTCTCTGGGTAAATTCAAAATGTGTATTTAGATATTTATACTTATCTATAACAAGACCTATGCTTGATCCAACCCCAAGGATAGATTTTTTTTCATAATAATATAGTGGATCTATCATTATATATGTATAGGCAAAATCATTCCCCCAACTAAAGCCAGCGCCTAAAGTTAAAAAAAAATTACTTTTGTCATTGACATAATTATTATCCCAGCCTATTTTTGTTCTCCATGAAAAACTATCAAAAAATTCACTCCTTTGAGCTATGGAGGCTATTGAGATAATAGTGGCATTTTCAAGCTTAGTTTTGTTGTCTGAATATGAGAGCAAAACATCTAAAAATTCTATTTCAGTGCCTCTTAAAAACCCATAACTACTATCCTCTAGACTATGATACGCAGTTCTAATACCAAGAAATCCTATACCTTTATCATCTCTTAGCCCAAAGCTAGTTGTGGCTCTTAGTGCTCTATGACTTTCTATTGGATTTGGGGGAGTCTTTATGTCTAACTTATTTCCCTTACCAAATGAGGCCCTTGCTTTTGTAATATTATGAAAGAGCTCAAGGTATTCATCTTTGTCCATATCGTTTTTACTAAAAGAGTATTCTAGAAACTCTATTGAAGCTTCAAGTATATACATTTTTTGTTGAGCTTCTATCTCACTGCCCTCTACTATCTCTTCTAGGCTAATTTTTCCCTCAATTAATTTTCTTGGAAGCTTTACATAATTCTCTTTTATTATTGACTCATACTTCAGGAGTAAGGCTCTTTTTGAAGCTCGATAGTTTGAATCATCTATTAGATTTTCCTTTAAAATAGCATGGGCTGTCTCAAGCGGAATAACTTGATAAGTGAAATGTTTTCTTAGGTTTACAGAGGGTCTTGCTACCTCTATAAGCCAAAGCATATTATATGAGCAGTTTTCTGTAAAAAAATAGTAGTCTGAATGGGTTCCATTTAGTTCCCAAATATGTCTTACCATCCGTAAAACTTCTTCCTCATTTAGGTTTAAATCATACTCCCATATATCCCTCTGTTCTGTATCTCTATACTCTTTGAGCTTGTCATAATAGGGAAGCAAAGAGTATCGCCCATAGTAACCACCAAAAAGTCCTTTTATAGCAAAAAGGACACCATTTTCTGTATCAGGATTTGCATCTGCTGCATAATTTATCGCATAAGAAAGTAGTTTAGATTTATATCCGGAGTTTATCCTTAAAAATGTATGACCAAACATTGAGGCTGGAGAGTTAATATGTGCTGATGGGAATACGAGAGTAGCAGATTTTGGGTTTAATCTTTTTAGAATAGAGTCATACTCCTCACAGCTGACTTCTGGAAATTTTTTTATATCAAGCTTATCTTTTAGCCAAGCTTTTCTGGCTGGAAATCTACAAGCAGTAGAGTTGTCATCAAAATTTGTCTCATTTAAAAGTGCTATTATTGTAGCATCTAACTCTTTTTTTGCATTTTTTTTCCCATCCTTTGATAAAAAAAAATTTGCATCATCAATCTCACTAAATCCATCATTCATATGAAGCAGTAAGTGCCAATATGTATCATTTGATAAGTTTAGGTCGTTTGCTTTGTTAAGATACTCTTTAGTAGAAGCTTGCAGTAAAACAGTACAAAAAATAGATATAAAAAAGATTTTAGTTAAAATGAATTTTCCTAAGTTAAGTTTACGTACAAAGCAGAGTTAAACGAGAAAGACTCGTTTAACTGTTAAAGTTTTTATAAAGAAGAAGTAGTAGAAATATTATCTAGTACATCAGACATCTCTACATTTTTAGAAGTATAGATGCTAGTGTAGTTTGCTTGAAGTGAAGAGGCAAATGTAGCACTATCTTCAACACTCAAAAGCTCGGCGAGAGTATCTATTGACTCCCCATGACCAACAGCAATCTCTTTAGCAAGAATATCCATGTTAGATGCAACGAACTCTTGAGCTCTTTCATTTAGTACAAACTTAGTTTTAGAACAACCAGAAGTTCCAGAAGTAATACCGAAAGTTTGGTTACCAGATGTACCATTTGTTGTAGCTTGTAGGGCTAACATAATAGCTGAAGAATCATCCTTTATAATCATAGAACCAAGTCCACAACCTGTTTGAGAGTTAACGCCAGCCATAGCCGAAGTTGTCAGTGCAACTACTGCTATTGCGCTTAATAAAACTTTTTTCATGTATCACCTTTAATAATAAGATAGAAGTAGTCTATGCAAAAATTACTTCAAAAAAGATTAAACAGCATAGGTTAGATATAATTTACTATTTTTTGTTTAAAAAGGTAGTTTTTATTATTTTTTGAGGAACTTTATTTCAAATAAATTTGTAAAATATATACAAATATATATAATATTATAGGGTATAATTTCGGACAATGAATAGGCTACAAGAATACTTAAGCTCTCACGAAATAAGCGAGATGCATCCATCAGATATTGCTAAAATCTTAAAAGAGTTAGAAGACAGCGATTTAAATGAAGCTATCAAACTAATTCCTAAAGATTTAGTCGGTGATGTTGCTCTCGCACTTCCTGATAGATACTTTGATTTCGTAGTTGAATCCTTAAGTGTAGATGAGCTTTCTCATGCTGTAACAGAACTTGAATCAGATGACCAGCTAGAGTTTATGCAAGAACTCGAAGAGGTTGATGAGAGTGTAGCATCACAAGTTTTTGACATACTAAATGAAGTAGATAAGCAAGAGATTGCAAAGCTACAAACATATGAGGATGAAGAAGCTGGTGCTTATATGCAGCTTGAAGTCTTCACAGCTGAAAAAGATGAGATAGTTCAGGATGTTATAGAGAGATTTGCAAGATTAAGACATGCAAATAAGCTTGAAAATATCCAAAATCTATTTATAACCGATAATAATGCAAAATTACAATATACTATCGGTCTAGATGATATACTTATATTTGATTTTTCAAAAACCTTACAAGAAAATATTGAACTTAGTGGAGATAGTTTTGAGCCTAAGAAAGGTGTGGATATTGATGATATAAAACTTATCGTCCACGACTTTAAGGAGTATGATCTCTCAGTTATGCCAATAGTAAATAGCTATGGCATCTTAGTTGGTCGTATAACCTCAGACGATATTTACGATATCATTAACGAACAAGCAACTGAGCAGATGTATAATCTCGCTGGTGTTGATGATGAAGCAGAAGAAAATTATGAGATACTAGAAGCTGGAAAGAAACGGGCTACTTGGCTCTCTCTAAATCTTTTTACTGCAATAGGTGCATCTTTTGTTATTGGCTCATTTGCAGCAACGATAGAGAGTGTTATAGCTTTGGCAATTCTTATGCCAATCGTTGCATCTTTGGGTGGGAATGTTGGCATACAGAGCCTTACGGTCGTTGTAAGGCAGTTAGCCCTTGGAGAGATACCTAGAAAAGAGGCTAAAAGAATTGTAAAAAAAGAGGTATCAATAGCTCTTATTAACGGTTCTATCTTTGCTATCATTATGGGAATTATTGCCGGTCTATGGTTCAATATGCCAATGCTAGGAGTGGTAATCGCCCTGAGTATGGTTATAAATTTTTTTGTTGCTGGTTTTTTTGGTGCAGTTATACCGCTGTTTTTTAGAAGGATGGAGATAGATCCAGCTATTGGGAGTTCAGTTATTTTAACAACTCTAACAGATGTTGTAGGCTTTTTTAGTTTCTTAGGTCTTGCAACATATATTTTATTATAAAAGGATTATTAAAACTAAATGGAACTATTAGTACTATTTTTTGTTTTGTCAGTAAGTGTCTCATTTTTATGTTCGATATTAGAATCAGTTCTTTTGTCGGTTACAATGTCATATATATGTGTTTTAGAAGAAGAAAAACCAAGTGTTGGAGCACTGCTTAGATCTCATAAAAAACATATAAATAAATCAATCGCTTCAGTTTTAATCTTAAATACCATAGCAAATACTCTAGGAGCAGCTGCCGTTGGTGCTCAAGCTGCTAAACTATATGGAAATGATGCAGTGGTTTATGTATCTGTAGTTCTAACTTTTGCAATACTTTTTTTATCAGAAATTATCCCAAAAACTATAGGTGCCATCTACTGGAAACAACTAGCTCCAATGTCGGCTGTAATTATTAGATTTTTTATTTTTATAACTTATCCAATCATTTTAAGTACCCTTTTTGTTACAAATAAAATCTCTAGAGGTAAAGAGAGCTCTCATGCTCTTACAAAAGAGGAGCTACTTCATAGTATGTATTTGAGTGAGGACGATGGACTTATTGATGAAAAAGAGTCAGACTTTATAGAAAATATTTTAAAACTTAACAAGATTAAAGTGAGCGAAGTACTAACACCTAGAAGCGTTGTATTTGCTGTTGAAGAAAATATGACAATAAAAGAAATCATAGAGACGCAACCTGCTATTTTTAAGGTATCTCGTATACCAGTTTATCGTGGATCTATGGAAGATGTTACAGGCATCGTGTTGACTAAGAAGATTTTTAAACAAGCTTTAGTAGATGATAGTGTTAGCGTTAGCTCTATAAAGAAAAGGATATATACTATAAATGAAAATATACCAGTCTCAAAGGCACTGGACCTCTTTATATCTAAAAAAGAGCATATGTTCTTGGTTGTTGATAACTACGACCAAACAGAAGGAATCCTTACACTAGAAGATTGTATTGAGACTGTATTAGGTGTTGAAATAGTTGATGAGAGTGATTCTACAGATGACATGAGACAGTTAGCTAAGATGAGAATGAAACAAAGAAGAAAAGAGAAGATAAATACCGAGAATTAAAAAATAACGCCAAAGCTAAAAAAGGGGAAGTTTGCTAAGGCGTTATTCAAGGGAAGTGGTAAAAGAAATCTACATACCATATAAAAATTCTGGTTCTATATCTCTCTTTTTCACTTGTGATTATAAATTTATAAAGTGTAAATAAAGTGTCAAGTTAATTCCTTGACTCTTTTTTCATAATAACCCCATCAATAGCATTGATTTGAAGTGTGTAAGCTTTTGTTTTAGCTTTATAAACCAGATAGATGCCAACATGTGTGAGTTCTATCTCAATTGCATCTTCATTAGTCTCTTTTTTGACTATCTCCCTCACTTCATTTTCATTTATGTTACTAACTTCTCTCATTTTTTGGTCATTTTTGATATTTACAAGAGGAGCTTTGTTATACCCATGGATAGAGCTATGCTCTAGTGGAGTCATTGGTGTACTTTCTTGTGATGCAAAAGCAAGGAAGGGAATAAAAAATAGTGTCACTAAATATTTCATCATATAACCTTTGATATTTATATATAGTTGCTCATTTTTACAACTACTTATGAAGTGTAGCAATATAGTGTTAATAACGCATTACTTTTACAGGTTTTTGGAGTTGCATAAGCTAAAAAAAAGTAAGTTTATACTTTTAAATTAGCTGTTTTTTAACAAACTCCATATAGTAACCCTCTTCGGCTTCTAACTCCTCATGAGTCCCACATTGGACTATCCTTCCTGCATCTAAGACATAGATGGATTCTGAATTTTTAACAGTGCTAAGCCTATGTGCTATGGTGATGACAGTTTTATCTTTTAGGAGTGGTTCAATGATGGTTTGGAGCTTTGCTTCTGTGTGAACATCTAGTGCTGATGTTGATTCATCAAAAATTACTATGCTAGGATTTGCAATAATCATTCTAGCTATACTAAGCCTTTGTCTCTGCCCGCCTGAGAGTCTAACACCGTGACGACCAACAATAGTATCAAGTCCGTTGTCCATCTGCTCTATCATCTCTTTTAGTTGCGCAATTTCGAGTGCTTTATAAATTTCTTCATCACTAATGTGTTCATCGCCCATAGTAATGTTAAATCTTAGACTAGAGTTAAAGAGGATTGGCATCTGCAAAACTAAAAAGACTTTTTGTCTAAGAGAGCGTTTATCAATCTCCTCAATATCCAAAGAGTTGTACTTCAATTCTCCGCCGCTTTTCTCATAAAACCCAGACAAAACTTGAGCCAAAGTTGTTTTACCGCTTCCACTAGCCCCAATAAAAGCTATCTTGCTTTTCGCCTTTATATCAAGGCTGATATTTTTTAGTATGAGTTTTTCATCTGCATAGGAAAAACTTAAGTCTCTTAGAGAGATATCCACATCGTTTTTTTCTATCTCTTTTGTGCCACTTATTTGAGTTTTTAGACTCAATATTTTGTTAATTCTCTCCAAGGCACTTTTGGCTGATGCGTAGCTGTATTGCATAGTTAAAATATCTTGGACTGGAGTCATAATAAACCAGATATAGCCAAACATCGCAAACATCATTCCGACGCTAAGGTCACTATAGGCAACAAGTAAAAGCCCAGATGCACGGATAAGTTCAAACATAACTAAAAAGATAGTATAAGAGAGTTTCTCATAAGCTACACTCTTGTATCCATACTCATTTGAAGTTGTTTGGACTCTCTTTGCGTGTTTTGCAGCTTCATTAAAAAAATAATCTTCTTTGTTTGAAGCCTTTATCTGCGCGTAAAGGTCAAGAGTTTCGCCTAAGTTGTTTTGAAACTCCTCAATCGCACTGTTTTCATCTCTTTTTAGTCTTCCTGTAATGGCAGCCATTTTTTTGCTAAGTATCATAATAAGAGGTTGAACTATAAGAATGAGGATGCCTAAAATCGGGTCTATGATTATCATCACGATGCCAACTGCCACTAGTGTTAAAACGGAGGATATAAATTTGCTAACGCTTGTGATGATAAAGTTGTCAAGCGTGTTTACATCTGTAACAAGATTTGAAGTGATAGCGCCTGAACCTAGAGTTACATACTCATTCATAGAGGTGATTTTAAGATGCTCGATGAGTCTAACTCTTATCATATAAGTAACATATTTTGAGATTTTTGTAAAAACTTTAGTGATGATAACACCAAAAAAGTAGTAGATAAATCTTAGTAGGATTACCATTAAAGTTACTATGGCTATGTAGTAAAATGCAGTTGTTGGTCCTAGAAGAAAGTCTATACTATTTACAAAAAAAGCGGGTTTATTAAGAAGAATTTCATCTACCATAACAGGCAGCATCAATGGAACAGGGATGCTAACTAAAATGGCTAAAAGTGTTACGATTTGACCATAAATCAAAGAAGGCTTGTTATCTAAAATAAGCCTATATATGCTCTTTAGGGTAATCTTTGAATCTTTCATATCTTACCCCAAGTAGTCATTTTAAGTATTTGCATCTAGTGCATTTTTGATTCTTAAAATCGTCTCAGTTTTTCCTATAATAGCCATAACAACGTCTAGTCCTGGACCGCTAGCTTTTCCGAGTAGTGCCACACGAAGGGGCTGACCAATCTTGCCAAAACCAATACCCATCTCATCCACTAACTCTTGCATAGCATCGTGATAGTCACTCGGAAGATGCAACTCATCTGCGTTTTGAAGTTTTAGGCTAAAGGCACTTAAAACCTCTGCTGAGTCCTCTTTAAAAGCTTTTTTTACAGCTTTTTCATCAAAAACCAAAGGCGTTGCTAAGATCTCTTTAGTCAGTTCTGCCATCTCTTTTAATGTTTTTGCTCGCTCTTTTATAGCATCTAGTAAAATCTCTTTTTTATCATGTGAAGTCAAACTCAAGTCAAATTCACTGAGGAGTTCTGCTAGCTCTTTGTTAGAGCTGTTTTTAAGGTAATGTGCACTTAACCAATCTAGCTTTTGAGTGTTATAGATAGATGCTGACTTGTTTATATCTTTTGGGTTAAAGTGAGTTACCATCTCATCCATGCTAAAAATCTCTTGATCCCCATGACTCCAGCCTAGACGAACCAAAAAATTTAGAAGTGCTTCAGGAGTGTAGCCCATATTTTTGTACTCCATAACATCAGTAGCGCCATCTCTTTTTGAGAGTTTTTTACCCTCTGAGTTATGTATCATAGGAACATGGTAAAACTTTGGAATATTAAAACCTAAAGCCTCATAAATAACTATCTGCTTTGGGGTGTTTGAGAGGTGGTCATCTCCGCGGATAACTTCATTTACGCCCATTAAATGGTCATCTACTGCAACAACAAAGTTATAAGTTGGTGAGCCATCAGCTCTTGCTATTACAAAATCATCTAAGATATCATTTGCTTGAAATTTAACATCGCCCTTAACTCCATCACGAACAATAATCTCCGTGTTTTGAGGTGCTTTGATGCGAATAACAGGCTCGATCCCCTCTGGTGCTTCCCCCTCAAAATCACGATATCTTCCATCATACATAGTTCTTTGCTTGTTTGCCATCTGGCCCTCACGAAGCTCTGCTAGCTCTTCTTTTGACATATAACACTTATATGCTTTTTTTTCATCTAGTAGTTGTTTGATATATTTAGCGTATATCTCATCTCTTTGTGATTGATAGACAATCTCTCCATCATGTGTTAAGCCTAACCATTCAAAAGCCTTAAGGATAGCATCTGCTGCTTCTTGTGAATTTCTTGCCTTGTCTGTATCTTCTATGCGAAGAAGAAACTTTCCACCATTTTTTTTGGCCCAAAGATAGGAAAAAAGAGCGGTTCTTAAACCACCAATATGAAGATAACCTGTAGGAGATGGAGCAAAACGAGTAACAACCATTAAAGAGCCTTTTATTATAAGTAGTTTAGTAGTTGAATTTTAGAGAGTTTTTTGTTAAAAGATGGTAAAAGTCTAGAGTTAGAGTCCACTTTAGACAAGTATTGGCTAAAAAAAGATAAAATAATCTCTTTTATATTGATGTGACGCGCAAAAGCTACGAAAACTTATTTTCGAGAGCTACAAGGTAAATAATTTAATTAGGATAGTAGATGCAAAAAATAGTTTTAACAATTTTATTAGCTTTATCGTTAGAGGCTAAAATGGTAGATGGTGTAGCAGTTGTGGTAAAAGGTGAAGCGATAACTCTACAAGACATAAAAAAAGAGATGCAACTCTCAAAAGTAGATGCAACAGCAGCTACTGATGCCCTTATTAGAAAAACGTTAGAGCTTCAAGAGGTAGATGAGAGAAAAATCACAGTTGATAGTGCCGAAGTATATGACGATATCAAAAAATCAGCTGCAAGAAATGGACTAAATGTGAGTGAATTTTATGAGGCTATCAGAGAGTCTAATGGCTTAACATCTGTAGAGTTAAAAGCAAAAGTAAAAGAGAAACTTTTGTCTCAAAAACTATACTCTTCAATCGCTTATAGTGTTATAGATGAGCCAAGTGATGATGAGATAGAGAGCTACTATAAGCTACATAAAGAGTCGTTTATGCATCCAAGTGGCTTTAAAGTTGTTATATATAATGCACAAAACAAGCAAAGACTACAAGAAAAAATAGACAATCCTATGTTTTACTCCCCAGACATCACAAGCTCAGAGGAAAACCTCCCATACGATAGAATCGCTCCAGAGTTAGCCCAACTTTTAGAGAGTACTCCGCTAAACAGCTTTACTCCTGTGGTTCCAAATGGGCAAGGTGCTTATGTGAGCTTTTATATCAAAGAGATAGAAGCTGCAAAAGAAGCAGATGTAGAGAGTGTGAAAAACCAAGTCATAAATATGATGATGGCAGAACAAAGAGAGCAAGTTTTAGGCAACTACTTTGCAAGACTTCGTCACAATGCTGATATAAAGATGATTAGAAATGTTGAGTGATAAAAACTTTATAAACATAGCAGCAGAGATTTCAACTGCTTCAAAATGTGTCTCAAAGCAAGTTGGCGCAGTTATTGTAAAAGATGGTAGAATTTTAAGCACTGGCTACAATGGAACCCCATCTGGTTTTATAAACTGTTGTGAGTATTGGAAAGATGAGTACACAAAAGAGCATCATGAGTGGTCAAAGACTTATGAGATTCACGCAGAGATGAATGCAATCATTTGGGCTGCAAGAAAGGGCATATCTATAGAAGATGCTACTATTTATGTGACGTTAGAGCCTTGTAGCGAGTGTAGTAAAAACCTTATTGCGAGTGGGATAAAAAGAATCGTTTATGCAAAAGAGTACGAGCATACTCACTCAGAGGTTATTTCAAAATTTTTAAAAGACAATGGTGTGAGTATAGAGAAACTCCCATCAACTATTGAAGAGGTTAAAGATGCAAGATAAAGATCAACAAGAACTAGAAGCTGAGATAGGAAGGCATATGCTACATCCCCAGAACTATGGGGAGATGCCAGATGCTGACTGCGTTGGCATTGGTATAGACAACGCTACTAAAACCTACGCCATTATGTACTTAAAGCGAGATAGCTCTCGCATCATAGACGTAAAGTTTGGAACTAACTCAACGGGCCCAGATGCAGCCACTCTAGGTTCACTCCTTAGTGAGATGATAAAGGGAGAGTCTATAGTAAATGTTTTAGTTACTGTTTTTGGACTTGAAGAGGATTTAAAAGAGTCTTATGCAAACTTAGAGAAGCCAAAGGTAGATACCAGTAAACCAGAAGGTGAGCAGGTTGAACATATCTCGACTGCACATCAAGATAGTGCAAATATCATTCTAACTGCTTTTCGCGCTGCTATGCGTCACTATGACAGAAAACAAGAGGGCATAGAAGAAGAGCATTTTGAGATGAGCATAGTAAAAACCTGCCCATACTCAAGCGGAGACTGTGCTTTTGTGAAAAAAGAAAAAATCAACGAAGCCTAAATTAACCTTCTAAAAACTTCGCTATTAGTGAAGTTGGTCGCCCTATAATAGCCCTAGAGTCCTTGAAAATCACAGGTCTCTCTATAAGAATAGGGTGTTTTATCATGGCATCTATAAGTTTGTCATAATCATCTTCATCTTTTAGAATTAGCTCACTATAGATATCTTCTTTTGTTCTCATAAGCTCTCTAGGATTCATCCCAAGCATAGTAAGAGCGGTTGTAATTTCATCTTTTGTAGGGATGGTCTTTAAGTACTCAACAGCTTCGACCTCACATCCATTCTCATCTAAAATAGCCAAAGCCTCACGACATTTTGAACAACTTGGGTTATACCAAACAGTGACTTCATTCATAAAATTTTCCTTTTTGTGTAGTTTACACTAAGTTTTAAAACATTAGTAAAAACAGATGAGTTAAAGTATAATTGCGGGATATTAAAATAATTGAGTGCTCTGAACAATTATTAAGGTAGATCCTGAATCAAGTTCAGGATGACGGTTTGTTTGTTCAGGATGACGGTTTGTTTGTTCAGGATGATGGTTTGTTTGTTCAGGATGACGCGTGTTCCGTCATTCCGTGCTTGACACGGAATCTAGTTTATAAATTAATCAGAGGGTTCAATTTAAAAAGTAGTAAATATGTTAAGTATTGATTTAAAATCTAAGAGTTCATTTGAGATTCTTGAGGTTTTTGAGTCTCTTTGTTTGCAATCCCACGAGATGCTTGAAGTGGAGATTTTAGAGAGTGATTTGGACTCTTTTGGCTTTAAATCTTTTGTGGATTTAGCTCAGCTGTTTCTTTTAAAAATGCTCCTTCCTTTGCAAAAAGATGATAAAACTATCGTTTTGAGATTTGTAAAGTTAGACGAGAGCAGCTCTTTTCATAAGTCGCAACAAAGTAGTGAGAAGTATGGTGTTGGCAGTGAGTTTTTTAGCATTGACAAAACAGAGCAGTTTAGTTTTTTATATCACTATAAAAAGGCTTTAGAGTTTGTTGGCATCGAGAATAAAAAACGAGTTTTAAATCTTGGCATCAACCGAGGTGATGAGTTTAGAGTTATAGAGCAGATGCTAAGCAAAGAGGACTTTAGCAAGAAGGGTTTTGTTGGAGTTGACTACTGCGCATCTGCTATAGAGTATGCAAAAGAGGAGTTTAAATCTTCAAATCTTGAGTTTATTTGTCACGATATAAACGCCCTTGATGAGCTAAACTTAGCTAAGTTTGATTTGCTTATATCCATAGGAACCCTGCAAAGCTCTAACATAAACTTCAATGCTGCATTTATGCACATTTATCAAAACTTCATTGAAGATGGCGGTGCTATAGTGCTTGGTTTTCCAAACTCAAGGTGGTGCGATGGTGAGATGATTTACGGTGCAAAAGCGCCAAACTACAGCTTTAGCGAGATGAGTCTGGTTTTAAAAGATATTCATTTTTGCAAAAAATACCTTCAGCAAAAGAAGTATAGAGTTGTTATCACTGGCAAAGATTATCTTTTTTTAAGTGCGAGAAAGATTTAGAGTAGCCATTTTTTTATCCAAACACTAAGAACGAAAAGTCCCCAGATGTGCTGTTTAAAGCCACTCTTTGAGGCACTCTCTATATACTCATCTAACTCTTTAGTTTTAAATATCCCAGTTTGATCGTTTACCTCTTTTATAAGGGAGATTTTTTTGGAGTTTATGAGATACTCTAAAAAAGGATTTGAGAAGCCTTTTTTCTTTCTTTTTAATATCTTTTCATTTAGATGTGGCTTCATAATCTCTTTTAAAAGCCCTTTTGTAACTCCACCTTCATAGCGAAGTTTAGGGCTAATGCTAAAGACTAAAGAGGCTAAGTTTTTGTCTAAAAAAGGGGTTCTTGCTTTTATAGAGTGTACAGAACTTACACGGTGAAGTTTTGCTAAAAAATGCTCAGCTTGAAAGTGTTTTAAGTCTATGAAACTGTACCAAAAGCTCTCATCTTTATGAGTAGATGCTATGAACATGTTTCTATGAGATGAGAGATATTTTAAAGCATCATTATCTTTGACATTTTGTTTTAGTAGTGCATTTTTTTGTAAATCTGTAAAAGATTCGCCTGAGGTGCGAAAGAGTAGGGTGTCATCAAAGACTCTTTTATAATACTCCCACTCTCTATTTTTAGAGTAGTTTGAGCGAAAATATCTCTTAAGCCAGTTTTTGTTTTTAAGGGTAGAGAGTTGCTCAATGTCTAGAAATTCAAAATATTGTCTATATCCCAAAAAAAGCTCATCACTTCCCTCTCCACTTAAAACTACACTATGCCCATCTTGCTTGATTTTCTCAAAAAGTAGATAGAGAGGAATAGAAGCTGGGTCGTTTAGTGGCTCATCAAGTGCATCTAAAACTATCTCGCTTGCATCTATAAACTCACTTTGAGATATCTCTAAAGAGCTGTTATTTAAGCCCAAAAACTGAGCACTCTCTTTTGCCGCATCTCTCTCATCATACTTAGCAAACTCTTTATAGCCTACTGTGTAGGTCTCTAAACTAACTCCTCTTTGCTTTGCAAATGCGCAGATTGCTGCACTATCTATGCCTCCTGAGAGTAGAGATGCTGTTGCTCCATTTAGTCTTGCATCTATAGACTCTCTTAAAGTTTTCTCTAACTTATATATCGCTTCATTTCTATCTGTGATGATGCTAGACTCTGCATCTAAGAGGTTGAAGTACTCCTTTATCTCATACTTTTCTCCATCAAAGATTAGATACTCAGATGAGCCAAGTTTATAGATGCCTTCAAAAAAAGTATAGGGAGCAGTTGGTGCTAAAAATGAGAGATAAGATAACAGGGCATCTCTGTTCATACTAACATTGTCAAGATATGGAGTGAGCTCTTTTATACTAGATGCAAAGATAAGACTTTTTTCTTTTTGCATAAAAAAGAGAGATTTTAGCCCAAATCTATCACGAAAAAGATATAGTTTTTTCTTATCATAAATGGCAATTCTAAAGCTACCATCGAGATGCTTTACAAAATCAACTCCCCACTTTTTATATGAAGCTATAACAAGCTCTTCATCACTTTTAGCATCTGCATGGCCTAGCATCTCTTTTAGCTCTTTTTGTCTGTAAAGTTCTCCATCAAAGAGAACTCTTAAGCTCTTTGCATCTAGCGCATAAGCGATTTCAAAAAAGAGAGACACTACTTAAAAAACCCCACAGTTATGTCGTTTTTCATATAGTTATCCTTAAACTTTAGCTCTTTAACTCCAATCTCTGATGCGATTTCTCTTATCTGGCTAAGAGTTAGGTAGTTATATGTTTGACTCTTTTTTGTGCCGTAAAGTATGTTAAATATAAAACCCTTTTGACTAGACTCATAACAATTGCGCATAAAAAGGTAGGTCTCAAATCTCTCCAAAATATTCATAGCACCACTACAAATATAGTATGAAGCAGAGGGAAGAGGATCTCTACAAATATCTGCTAAAATCGCTTTACTCTGTGTTCGCTCTTTAGTGACTCTAACCATTTCTTCTATGGAATCTATGGGGAGGTACTCTTTTGGAAGCCTATTCTCTTTTTTAGAGTAGAGGTAAAAATCTCCAAAACCACAACCAGCATCAGCTAAAGTGAGTTCATTAAGATTTGAGGGGAGGAGTTCTAGGATGATTTTAAATCTTAGCTCTTGGGAATCACGCGAGTTCCAGTTCACGCCTTTGGCACTTAGCCCGTGAAGTTCCATGGCTGAGATGTAGAACTTTTCATTATCGATGCGAGGCATAAATCGTTACTAATATTTTAACATATAAGGGATAAGAGAGCTATCTCTTAATTCTTCATACTCATCGATCTCCGAGTGCATAGTCTCTGTAAAATTCTCTATCGACTTGCTAAGATGTGCTTGTGCCTCTTCTACTAACTTTTTTTGGGTAGATTCAATCTCACTAAAATGTTTAAGAGTTTTTTGATAATATTCTTTATTGTCAGTAAGAAGAATGATATCCTCTTTTTTAACCCACTTTCTAAGAGGCTTGCCATCTTTTTGAAACTCAAAGATAATATTATCACTGTTTTTTGAGGCAATAAATTTTCCTACGGAAAAACCAATAAAGGTAGATAGAGGTGTTGAGTGTTGTTTTTTGATTACATAATACATTCTCTAAGTATATAACAAACAAACTAAAAGATGCTAAAATATTTTGCAAATATAAGGAGTTTTAATGAGTCATCTATATAATCTAGCCATAATAGGAGCAGGTCCTGCAGGGATAGCAACGGCAATAGAGAGTTATATGCAAGGCATACGAGATATTGTCTTGCTAGAAAAAGACCAAAACCACAACTCTACGATAAGGAAATACTACAAAGACAACAAAAGAGTAGATAAAGACTGGAAGGGTCAAAAAGTTGAGCTAGATGGGAGACTGTTTTTTGTAGATGGCACAAAAGAGACTACACTAGACTTTTTTGATCAGCTACTAGAACGCCACTCTGTTGAGCTTCAAACGCATGTCGAAGTTGAATCCATCATAAAAAAAGAGCACTATTTTGAAGTCAATATGGCTGGCAAAATGATTAGAGCTAAAAATGTTGTGGTAACGATTGGTAGAATGGGAAAAGTTAATAAACCCAAATATCCAATTGCACCAGGGATTAAAGACAAGATAGTTTATAGTCTTGAGAGCTGTAGTGAGGGCGAGAAAATTCTTATAGTTGGTGGCGGAGATAGTGCAGTTGAGTATGCAGTAGATTTAAGCGCGAAGAATGAGGTAGCTATCTGCTACAGAAGAGAGACATTTAGACGAGCTAACCCAAAAAATCAAACAAATATAGCAAACGCCATCATCCATAAAGAGGTAAGACCGATACTTGGTATAAATATAGATGGACTAGAGGATGTAGATGGCAAGGTAAGAGTTATATATAGAGAGATAGAACCTGAGATTTTTGACAGAGTAGTATTTGCCATTGGCGGAACAACACCTAGTGGTTTTTTAAGTGCATCTGGCATAGAAGAGATAGATGGAAAACCTGTTCATGATGAGGACTACGAGACAAATATCAAAGGACTTTTCGTAGCTGGAGACATCACGCAAGAGAGAGGCGGAAGTATAGCTCTAGGACTAAATCATGGCTACGCAATAGCATGCTTTATACAAGGCAAAACAAAAGAGAGCTAGAAATCTCATCTTTGCCCTTGCTCCAATGCTCCGCGTTGGAGTGTATATTTATTGGTATGCATTCCCACGCGGAGCGATGGGAACGAGGCTAGAAATTAGGTTTTAACTTCGTTAACAGTTGCTCGGAAACGAGGTTTTAATCCCTCTCCCTCGCTCCAATGCTCCGCGTTGGAGTGTGTATTTATTCGTGTGTTTTTATTGGTATGCATTCCCACGCAGAGCGATGGGAACGAGGTTAACCCTCTTTTAGTATCGCCTCATCTCTTTGGCTCATAACTCCGTCAGGGGTGTTTAGTATAAGTTCTAATTCACAACTTAGATATTCAGAGGTTGTAAGGGGCGTGAAATTTTTGTCTTCAAATGCTGCAACTTTCGCGTTGTAGATTATATCTTCAAGTAGGTTTCTTTGTGCAGATGCAGAGGAACATGAGCCTCTTAGTTCTTTGTCTAAGTAGATGTTTAATGTTGTGGCAATTTTTTCATTAAGTAGTGGATGTTCATTTAAAAGGGCAGCTTTGTTTATTGTTCTTTGAAACTCTAAGACCTCTTGTATAGACTCACGGGCTAGTTGTAAAAGTACAGACCTAGACACTTGCATCTCCTCTTACCTTAAAATTATTTATGAGTTTGATGATAATCATAACACTTATAACCTGAAATAAGGCCGCTAATATAAAAGCATAGTAGTGTAGAGTATCTATGCTAGAACCTTGATAAGCAAGTGTAGCCATAGCTATAAGAAGAGTGAGAGGCATGGAGTGTGATAGTCCCATAAGGATGGCATCTACAAGCCCTAACTCTTTTACAAAAACCAAAGATGCAATAACCCTTATGACAATCATAAAGGCTGCTATACTTAAAGCTTTGTAGATAAGTCCATTCATGGTTAGAGCTGCTAAATCAAAAGAGCTTCCAATGTATATGAAAAATATAGGAATCAAAAATCCAAATCCATAAGATGCAAGTTTTTCGGGCAGTTCGTGTTTATGCTCAAAAAATGTAGGTATAAAAATCCCTGCTAAAAAGGCACCAAAAGCAAGTTCTAACTCAAGGTAGAGCATCGCACCAACAAGTAAGAAGAAGATTCCCATAGAGAGGCGGATATCTTGCTCTTTGTTGTCATCAACTGGCATCAAAGAGGTTGAGACTCCAGGAAACCACCAAAACAGAATCTCCATCGCACGAAAGAGTAAGAACATAAAGAGTAAAAACAAGATAAGCGCAGCAATAGTCTTTATAAGTCCACTTCCAAAACCAGATTCTAGTGCGGCTGAAGTTAGTGTTAAAAAGCCGATACTTACAACTTCGCCAACTGCTCCAGCAGTCATTGAGAGTCCTAACCACGGAGTCTTTCCATACTCTTTTGATAGACTCGCAATAAGTCCAACTGAGATAAGAGGAAGAAGAACCATAAAGATTTTTCCAAGGTCAAAATAGAGTGAGACCAAAATAGAAAAAGCGTAAAGTATAATGAGATAAAGCACGATTTTTTTCATAAGTTCTTTAGGTGTCTTTAGAACTTTTTTGAGGTTGATCTCCGTTCCTGCTATAAACATAAGATACAAAAACCCAAGTTCTGCGACTACCTCAAAGAGATGCTCAGTATGGATGAAGCCAACATAACTCAAAATCGAGCCAAAGATTATCTCAATGGGAGTGGTTGGGAGTTTTAATAGTTTTGCAAAAAAAGGAGTAGTAATGATGATAAGTGAGATGGTAATTATCAAAACAACATTATCGTGCATAAATTTCCTTTTATTTGTAAAACTATCTCATTAATCTATAAACTAGATTCCGTGTCAAGCACGGAATGACGAGACGCGCATCATCCAGAACAAACAAACCGTCATCCTGAACAAACAAACCATCATCCTGAACAAACAAACCATCATCCTGAGCAAACAAACTGTCATCCTGAGCAAACAAACTGTCATCCTGAACTTGATTCAGGATCTATTTTGATAACTCTTCAAAGCATTCAGCTAACTTTTTTAGCCACACTTAGGTTTAGTGACTTTAGCATCTCTAAATCTTTGCTCGATATTCTACCATTTGTTGTTAGATAATTTCCTATAACTATGGAGTTTGCACCGTGTTGAAATATCTCATCTTGCCTATCTCCAAACATAAGTCCTCGACCGCCTGCTATCATGATTCTGTGCGCTTTTGGGATACTCTCTCTTGTGAGACGGATGAGTGAAAAGGCTTTTTCAATATCAAGCGGATTTGGCTCTAAATCTAACGCTTCGTTATGGTGGTAGAAATTTATTGGCACAGAAGTTGGGTTTAGTGATTCTAGTGATTTTAACATGGATATTCTATCTTCATCGCTCTCGCCAAGACCATAGATGCCACCACTTATTAGCACTAAACCAGCCTTGTTTACATTTTGACAAGTCTCATATCTCTCATCCCATGTGTGAGTGGTGCAGATGCTAGGATAAAACTCTCTTGAAGTCTCTAAGTTGTGGTTATAAGCCTTGATGCCAGCATCTTTTAGAGTTAGAAGTTGCTCTAGCGATGCAGTTCCATTACAAGCGATAAGTCTTAGTTCTGGAACTTCATCTCTTAAAACTTTTGCGATGCTACAAACAAATTCAAGAGTTTTACTGTTTAATCCTTTGTCAGATGTAACTAAGCAAAAACCTAAAGCACCATTCTCTTTTGCTGTTTTTGCTTCATCTAAGATGTGTAGCATCTCTTTTTGTTTATATCTTTGTATATCCGCTTTGTATCGAACGCTTTGTGAGCAAAACTTACAGTCTTCGTTGCATGTTCCACTGTTTATATTACAGATGGCACATAAAAATATCTCTTTGTTCATGATCTGATTCTTTCATATGAAAATAGTTGTTGTCTAAACTCTATATCTTTTTTGTCTCTACTAAAATAGCTAACATTGAAATGGCTCTGACTAATCTCAAGCATTGCACACTCTGAAATAGGCTTGTTTCTTGCGCAGACTTCGCCAGGGTTTAAAAAAAGAGTCTTGCCATTAAAGTCACTCTCAAATATATGGGTGTGCCCAAAGATAACAACATCAGCATCTGGGGCCATATAAAAAGGAAGATGCATAAGTTTAAACTTTGTATCTGCTAGTTTAAAGTAGTGAGGTTCTTGGACTAAGTTGTATTTAGAGTGAACCTCGGCTAAGTGTGCATCGTTGTTTCCATAAACTGCTATATAAGGAACTTTAGAGTTTTTTAAAAGCTCTAATGTTTCTCGCTCTACTATATCTCCTGCGTGAATAATAAACTCAGCACCACTCTCTATAAGTAGATTTATGGCATTTTTTGCCATCTTTACTTTTGAGTGAGTATCTGAAATGATGCCGATTTTCAACTTTATATCCTTAGTAGAGATGCGCTTGTTTAAGCTTTTATATCTTCAGCAGGCGTGCGAGTTTTACATTTAACACACTCATAAACATCCTTGTTTCTGTAAACTCTAGGCGCTAAAACACCATTACACCCTTTTTCCTTACACTTGATAGTCGTAGGCTCAAACTTTGAGATAAACTTACAATCAGGATAGTTAGCACAGCCCCAAAAAGGTCCACGACGAGAGTTTTTAAGACTTATCTCTCCACCACAATCAGGACAAGGAGTCTGGCTAACTTGTGTCTCAACATCTATACTTTTTGTATTTTTACACTCAGGATAACCGCTACAAGCTAAAAACTGTCCATTTCTTCCGTTTTTGATAATCATCTCTTTGCCACACTTATCACAAATATCGCCGCTTTTTTCTTGCTTGACTTCTACTTTGTTTCCATCTTCGTCAACTTGTTCTGTGTATTTACACTTTGGAAAACCGCTACAAGCTACAAACTCTCCAAAACGCCCAGAACGCAATAGAAGTTCATTCTCACCACATTTTGGGCAAGTTCGTCCCAGTGGTTTTGCAAGCTTTAGTGAGACGATTTTCTCTTTACCTTCTGCCACTTGTTCCATAAAAGGAAAGTAGAAGTCACTTAGAAGTTTTTGCCAGTCAGTCTCTCCTTCTGAAATCTCATCTAGTTTCTCTTCCATATTTGCAGTAAAAGAGATATCCACAATGTTTGCAAAGTTTTTCTCTAGCATCTCTGTTACAGTAAATGCCATCTCTGTTGGGATAATTTGCTTTTTTTCAATAGTCACATAAGTACGGCCACTTAGAGTTGCAATGGTTGGTGCGTAAGTTGATGGACGACCAACTCCCTCAGACTCTAGTTTTTTTATAAGAGATGCTTCTGAATATCTCGCTGGAGGTTCAGTAAAGTGTTGCTCAGGCTTAATGCTTTGTATCTCAGCTTTTTCGCCCTCTTTTAGAGTTGGAAGAAGTTTGTCTTTGTCTTCATTTCCTAAAACAGCATAAAAACCATCAAAAATAAGTTTTCTACCACTTGCACGAAATTCGTTGTTTTTTCCAGTAAAGATGATGTTATTTTGCTCAAAGAGTGCATCATTCATCTGACAAGCCATAAATCTCTCATAGATAAGACGGTAAAGTTTAATCTCATCAGGCTTTAAAAAACTCTGTGCGATTTCAGGAGTGAAATCAAGCATAGTTGGACGGATAGCTTCGTGAGCCTCTTGTGCGCCTTTTGCTTTTTTACCATAAAGCTTTGGCTCATCTGGTAGGTACTTCTTACCAAATTTCTTCTCTATAATCTCACGAACACCATTTACAGCTTCACTTGCCATGTTTAGTGAGTCAGTTCTCATATAGGTGATAACACCACTTGTTCCATCAGGGGTCTTTACACCTTCATAGAGGCTTTGCGCTACCATCATAGTTTTTTTAGGAGTAAAGCCTAGTTTACTAGATGCAGTCTGTTGCAAAGTTGAGGTCATAAATGGTGGAGGAGTTGAGGTTTTTCTCTGCTTTGTTTCTATCTTTGAGATAGTAAATGAGTCAGCCTCAACACTCTTAACTATAGAAGTGGCATCGTTTTTATTCTCTATGGAGAGTTTTGTGAGTTTGTCACCCATGTGGCTGATAAGAGTAGCTTCTATGTCTTTTTTAAAGAGAGTATCTATGGTCCAGTATTCCACTGGGATAAATGCCTTTATCTCTCTCTCACGGTCAACTACAAGTTTTAGAGTTGAAGATTGAACACGTCCGCCTGAGAGTCCTTTTTGGATTTTTGAACTTAGAAGCGGAGAGAGTTTGTAACCCACAACACGGTCAAGCATACGGCGAGCTTGTTGAGCATTTACCATATTCATATCTATCTTTCTTGCAGATTCGAGTGCATGGTTTATTGCAGTCTTTGTTATCTCGTGAAAGACGATGCGAGGAAGCTCTGCAGGATCTTTTTTTATAGCGTGAGCAATATGCCAACCAATCGCTTCACCCTCACGATCCTCATCGGTCGCGATATAGATAGTATCTGCTTTTTTTGCAAGATCTTTTATCTCTTTTACAGTGGGAGCATTCTCTTTTGCAACGCTATATGCTGGAACAAGCTGGTTGTCCTCATCTACAGTGATACCAAAACGAGACTTTGGAAGGTCTCTAATGTGACCTTTCGATGCTATAACTTCATAACCTTTGCCTAAAAAAGTTTTTATAGTCCGTGCTTTTGCGGGTGATTCGACGATAATTAAGTTCAAATAGTTTTCCTATATATAGTATAGTGATTTTTAAGTGGCGAAGTTTAGCACAAAAAGATGAAAAAAGTAAAAACTGTAGTTTTAAGCTTAAGTTTTCATGGGTGAGGTTTTGAAGTAAGACATCTCTTCCCGGAAGATTTCCCCTCGCTCCAATGCTCTGCGTCCCCCTCGCTCCAATGCTCTGCGTTGGAGTGTATATTTATTGTGTGTGGTATTTGTATGCATTCCCACGCGGAGCGATGGGAACGAGGCTAAACTGCACAGGGCGAAGCTAAAGCGTCGCTTCCCAAAGCCGTGTAAACATCATTTTCTAAAAATTTCTCCAAATCTACTAAACTAATTTCTTAGAGTGTCGATTTACTTATTATCAAGGCAAGGATGCCAAGATAAAATAAACCAAAGAGCAAAAGGCTCTTACCCAAAAAGGATTTATTATGGGATTTAGAATTAATACAAACATTGCGGCAATGAACGCACACAGAAATGCAACTCAAACAAACTTAGGACTAGACAAGAGTCTTAACTCATTAAGTTCAGGTTTAAGAATTAACAAAGCGGCGGATGATGCTTCTGGTATGTCTATTGCCGATTCACTTCGTCAACAAGCTCAAGGTCTGGGACAAGCTGTGTCAAATGCTAACGATGGTATTGGTGTTGCTCAAACGGCAGATGGTGCACTAGAAGAGTATATCAATATAGCAAACACTATTAGAACGAAATCTATTCAAGCTGCGTCTGATGGACAGAACTTACAATCTCGTTCGGCTATCCAAAATGATATCGACAGACTAATGGAAGAGGCACAGAATATTGCTACGACTACTTCATTTAATGGGCAGTCACTTTTAAATGGTGCTTTTCAAAACAAGTCGTTTCATATTGGTGCTTACGCTGGTGAGACTGTAAATATCTCTATTAGTGATACTAGAACTGCTAATGTAGCAGCTAATTTTGCTCTTTCTGAAGGCGCTGCTATAAGTGCACAGACTGCGGCTGGTACTCCTGCAACAACTCAGCTAAGTGTTATTGTTACAGCTGCAGATGGAAGTACAAAAACGGTCGATACTGGTGATATTACTCCTGCAAGTGGTGCAATGTCTAGTTCAGCTATAGCGCAACACGTTGTTGATGCATTTAATTCAAAGGCGCAAGAGGGTGGAGTAGATATTAGAGCTAGTAGGTTTGAATTAAGTACTTCAACTGCTACAACTCCAGCATATGGTATCCGTCTAGACTCTGGAAGTAAATTTACAATAGGGACAGTTGATAATACTGGGCTAACGGCAGGAGCTGTTGCACTTGCTAAAACAAACAACTTCGGCACAATAGATGTAACAACAAGAGAGAGTGCAGAAAAAGCGGTTATTATTTCTGACTATGCTCTAAGAGATCTTGATAAAACAAGAGCGGATATAGGTTCGGTTCAAAATCAACTAGAGTCTACAATAAGAAATATATCTGTAACACAAGTAAACGTACAAGCTGCGGAATCTCAAATTCGTGATGTTGACTTTGCAGCAGAGAGTGCAAACTTTGCAAAACTAAACATCCTAGCTCAGTCTGGTTCATATGCTATGAGTCAAGCTAACGCTGTTCAACAAAACGTGATGAGATTGTTACAATAGTGACAATCGTTAAAGCAGCATCTCTGATGTTGTGATACGTTTCTTTAGAAAACGTGATGAGATAGTTGCAGTAGTAACTAATCTCTAAACTTTTCTACAAAAACTCACTCTCAAGGTTTGCTTGGGAGTGAATTACTCTCTTTTTTAAACTACACATAAATCAAAACATTCATAATTCCAATTTTAATTTCTGTTGTTATTGATATATACACTCCCAAGTGAAACTTGGGAGCGAGTTAGGTTTTGAAGTAAGACATCTCTTCTCGGAAGATTTCCCCTCGCTCCAATGCTCTGCGTTGGAGTGTATATTTATTGTGTGTGGTATTTGTATGCATTCCCACGCGGAGCGATGGGAACGAGGCTAAACTGCACAGGGCGAAGCTAAAGCGTCGCTTCCCAAAGCCGTGTAAACATCATTTTCTAAAAATTTCTCCAAATCTACTAAACTAATTTCTTAGAGTGTCGATTTACTTATTATCAAGGCAAGGATGCCAAGATAAAATAAACCAAAGAGCAAAAGGCTCTTACCCAAAAAGGATTTATTATGGGATTTAGAATTAATACAAACATTGCGGCAATGAACGCACACAGAAATGCAACTCAAACAAACTTAGGACTAGACAAGAGTCTTAACTCATTAAGTTCAGGTTTAAGAATTAACAAAGCGGCGGATGATGCTTCTGGTATGTCTATTGCCGATTCACTTCGTCAACAAGCTCAAGGTCTGGGACAAGCTGTGTCAAATGCTAACGATGGTATTGGTGTTGCTCAAACGGCAGATGGTGCACTAGAAGAGTATATCAATATAGCAAACACTATTAGAACGAAATCTATTCAAGCTGCGTCTGATGGACAGAACTTACAATCTCGTTCGGCTATCCAAAATGATATCGACAGACTAATGGAAGAGGCACAGAATATTGCTACGACTACTTCATTTAATGGGCAGTCACTTTTAAATGGTGCTTTTCAAAACAAGTCGTTTCATATTGGTGCTTACGCTGGTGAGACTGTAAATATCTCTATTAGTGATACTAGAACTGCTAATGTAGCAGCTAATTTTGCTCTTTCTGAAGGCGCTGCTATAAGTGCACAGACTGCGGCTGGTACTCCTGCAACAACTCAGCTAAGTGTTATTGTTACAGCTGCAGATGGAAGTACAAAAACGGTCGATACTGGTGATATTACTCCTGCAAGTGGTGCAATGTCTAGTTCAGCTATAGCGCAACACGTTGTTGATGCATTTAATTCAAAGGCGCAAGAGGGTGGAGTAGATATTAGAGCTAGTAGGTTTGAATTAAGTACTTCAACTGCTACAACTCCAGCATATGGTATCCGTCTAGACTCTGGAAGTAAATTTACAATAGGGACAGTTGATAATACTGGGCTAACGGCAGGAGCTGTTGCACTTGCTAAAACAAACAACTTCGGCACAATAGATGTAACAACAAGAGAGAGTGCAGAAAAAGCGGTTATTATTTCTGACTATGCTCTAAGAGATCTTGATAAAACAAGAGCGGATATAGGTTCGGTTCAAAATCAACTAGAGTCTACAATAAGAAATATATCTGTAACACAAGTAAACGTACAAGCTGCGGAATCTCAAATTCGTGATGTTGACTTTGCAGCAGAGAGTGCAAACTTTGCAAAACTAAACATCCTAGCTCAGTCTGGTTCATATGCTATGAGTCAAGCTAACGCTGTTCAACAAAACGTGATGAGATTGTTACAATAGTGACAATCGTTAAAGCAGCATCTCTGATGTTGTGATACGTTTCTTTAGAAAACGTGATGAGATAGTTGCAGTAGTAACTAATCTCTAAACTTTTCTACAAAAACTCACTCTCAAGGTTTGCTTGGGAGTGAATTACTCTCTTTTTTAAACTCTTCTTATAATTTTTGGAACACTCATTGCTTAAACCATACAAATAACCACTAAAAAGGATTTGTGATGGGATTTAGAATAAACACAAATATTGCAGCAATGAATGCACATAGAAATGCAAGTATGACTAACTTAGGACTAGATAAGAGTCTTAACTCTCTAAGTTCAGGTTTAAGAATAAACAAGGCAGCAGACGATGCATCTGGTATGGCTATCGCCGATTCACTTCGTCAACAGGCCCAAGGGTTAGGTCAGGCTATCATGAACGCAAATGATGGTATCGGTGTTGCTCAAACAGCAGATGGAGCTTTGGATGAGTATATAAATATAACAAATATCATTAGAACGAAAGCTATTCAAGCTGCATCTGATGGTCAAAACTTACAATCTCGTTCAGCCATTCAAGCCGATATTGACAGACTAATGGAAGAGGCTCAAAATATTGCTACGACTACTTCATTTAATGGACAAACACTTTTAAATGGTGCTTTTCAAAACAAGTCGTTTCATATTGGTGCTTACGCTGGTGAGACTGTAAGGATTTCTATAGATGATTCTCAGACGGCAAAAGTAGGTAAGTTTGCTCTAGCTGAGGGAACTGCAATTGCTGCACAGACTGCTCTTGCAGCTCCAGCTGCATGGCAATTAACTGTTGAAGTTAGTGGAGCAGGTGCCCCAAAAGTTGTTGATACGGGGTCTATAACCCCTTCAAGTGGAGCAATTTCCAGTTCAGCAATGGCACAAGCTGTTGTTGATACATTTAATGCAAAAGCACAAATAGCAGGCGTAGATATTAGAGCTAGTTCCTATGAGCTCTCTACCTCAACAGCAGCTATTCCAGCATTCGGTGTTCGTTTAGACTCAGGTAGCGATTTTACTGTAACGACAGGTACTAACGTAGGACATACTACAGCAGCTGGAACCAATGCAGATCTAACCAATAATTTTGGAACAATAGATGTAACGACCAGAGAAAATGCTGAAAAAGCAATTATAACTACTGACTATTCACTAAAAGAGCTTGATAAAACTAGATCAGATATAGGTTCGGTTCAAAATCAGCTTGAATCAACCATTAGAAATATCTCTGTAACGCAGGTGAATGTTCAGTCGGCAGAATCTCAAATCCGTGATGTTGACTTTGCAGCAGAGAGCGCAAGTTTTGCAAAACTCAATATTTTAGCTCAGTCTGGATCATACGCTATGAGTCAAGCTAACGCTGTTCAACAAAATGTGCTTAAATTACTACAGTAGCAATAATTTATAGTAAGCAGCGTTAGCTATGCTGCATATTTTTTAGAAAATGCGCTTAAATTATTGCAATAATAGACTTTATTATATCTCTTCTAAAGCCTTTTTAAGCGCTTCTTCAAAAGGTTCTAGCAACCTTCTTAGTTGAAGTGCTATAACTTTTTTTAATTTTTTTGTATGTCTTTTAGGATTTTGTAGCTCTTTTGAATTAAAAATATCAAAAATATAAGGAGCTAAACCTAAAAAGTGGATAGTTAATAACTCTTTGAGTTCACTTTCTTGTGAGCTTATTATACTCTGCATAAGAGTTGCATAATTTTGTATAAAAACATCTTTGTTTGATGATGTGTTTTGCTCAAATGAGTCAATAAGAGAGTGAAATTCGTCTAGTTGCACTGAAGTGTTTTTAAGCTGCTGTCTCTCTTGAGGTGATAATTCCCTTAAACTATAATTGTCAAATATTTCTTTTAAAGCAAAGACAAAACTTTGTTTATCGAGTTTTGCATCTATGGAGAGTTCACTAACTCTTAGTGGTAAAGTAGATTCAAGAAATGCCCCATCACTAAGGTTGTAAACAGTTTGCCCGTTAGATTTTAACTCTTTTGTGTATTTGTCTAATACTGGAATGGATGATAAGAGAAGAGGAGTTGTAGTGACTTTGTCTCTAAAATTTCCCCTTACACTAAGAGTGCTTTTGTCAATAGAAAGACTTTGTTGGACCTCATGTGCAGTTGAAGTGTCTAGTGAAGCTACATTGTGATGATCTTTTGCATGCGTACTACCATCATCACTAAGAGCAAAATCAAGACCGAGCAAATATATCTCTTTGGCATTAAATATAAGAGATATAGCATAAGCCGTCTCTCCAACACTAGCAGACTCTAGCCTAGTATTTGCAAGTCTATACTTTGTGCGATCTTCTATGAGGTAGATATTGTCTTTTTGAAATGTCTCAAAGAGTATATCAGGTGCAGAAGCACTAAAGACAAAGATGGAGTTTTGCACAAAATCAAAGTCCTTAAAACTATTTATAAGATTTACTGTCTCTGTGATTTTTTCATCTATATGTACAACAATATCCGGTTTAATATTTAGTTTGTAAAGTGTTTTTAATGCAGCAAAGACGACTACTAAAACAAAGTTGTGAGCATTGTTTTTAAGCCATTCAATGTTTTCATATAGAGAGGGACCAGCTCCTAGAACTAACATCGGTTTATCGCTGAAAAACTGTTCTTGCGTCTTTTTTGATAATTCTAGAAATTTAAAGTTTTCCTTTAGTCTTGAGAGTATAGTGATATTTTTATAAAGAAGATATTCTATAGGGTAGCTTGTCTCGGTTCTTGAGACTAAACGAGTTTGGATATCTTTTATCTTGTGTTCATAGGCAGATGAAAAGAGTGAAAATTTTAAAAGGTAATTTCTGACGAATGATTTGGAGTAAAAGGTTGTAAATGTATTTATAAATTCACTGTTGTTTTCTCCTATAGAAAAAAAGGCTAAGCGACCATCTAAGACCCCTTTATAGTCGCAAGTAAAGAGAGATAGACGAAAAAGCTCGATATTATCTTCGATTATCAGGATAAGCTTTGCATCTGTTTTTTTTATAATTTTTGGTAGATGTAAAGCTAAGCCTAACCCAATAAATATAAACTTTTGTATCTCATTCATATGCATAGATGAATCTACATTTGAGCTGTGATAGTGCATGATTGGTGCAGATGTCGCATAGGTAGTAAGTGCACTTTCTCTTTCAAGCTTTTCAAGAGCTTTTTGAGTAAAGTCAAACTTATAAAAACTTTCAAAGACTTGGTCACTCTTTTTAAAAGTTATCTGAGAAGCTAAAGCATCTGAGTAGATCTCAGAATTTTGTTTGTAGAGGTAGCTTTGTGAAGCGAGTTCTATAACATCAAAATAGCTATCTTTATATTCTAGATCATACTTTTGAGGATATGTCCCATCTTCAAGAAGTGTTTCTAATGCAAGAAGTTTTTTATAGAGCTGATTATGTTCTTTTTGAAAATAATCCATATTATTTTGGTAGTTTAGTACAGCTATTTCTTCTATTTTTTGCATACAGTTTCCTTTGTAATATAGCCCCAATTATAACAAACTAATCCTATTTTATGGTATGAAACTTGCTAAATAAGGTCTATGAGAAGCAAACTTATAATATACAGGCTAAGATAGCCTTAGATGAGTATTTCGCAGAAGATGATATTAGCCGATATAGAGATAAGTACAACAGAAAGTAGGGATAAAGATGAAGTTTAACTATGACTATAAAGAACCAAAAGTAGTAGCAGAGATTGGATGCAATCACAAGGGTGAGATGAGTATTGCAAAAGAGCTTATAGACTTGGCAAAACAGAGCGGTGCTAAATATGTAAAGTTTCAAAAAAGAAACAACAAAGAGCTTTTAACTCAAGAACAATACGATGCACCGCATCCAGTCCCTAAAAACTCTTACGGTGATACTTATGGTGAACATAGAGAATTTTTAGAGTTTGATGTAGCACAGCATAGAGAGCTAAAAGAGTATTGTGATTCTCTGGGTGTTGTTTACTCTACCTCTGTTTGGGATGCTAGTAGTGCTAAAGAGATGATAAGTTTTAATCCTGAATTTTTGAAAGTTCCATCAGCATGCAACAACAACTTTGAGATGCTAAAAGTTCTTCGCGATGAGTTTAAAGGTCAAGTACAACTCTCTATTGGGATGACAACAAGAGAAGAGGTTGAGGAGATAGTTAGTTTTTTTGAAGAGACTGCTCAAGCAAAAACAAGGCTACTTATATACTCATGTACTTCTGGTTATCCTGTTCCTTTTGAGGATGTCTCACTATTAGAGATAAACTGGCTTTATGAAAATTATGGAGATAGGATAAATGAAATAGGGTTCTCAGGGCATCACTTAGGAATATCAATAGATGTTGCAGCTTATACACTGGGGGCTAGATGGATAGAGAGACATTTCACTAAAGATATAACTTGGAAAGGAACTGATCACGCGGCATCTCTGCAAGCTGATGGCATGAGAAGGCTTGTAAGAGATTTGGGCGCTGTACACAAGGCGCTTACCTTTAAAAATAGTGAGATTCTTCCAATAGAACAAGTTCAACGTGATAAACTAAAAAGCAGAAAGTAAAATGTCTTGTTATCTTTGCGGTAGTGATAAGTTTAAGCTTAGAGATGGTGAAGTGAGAGACAAAAAAGAGTTAAAGATTTTAGAGTGTCTTGATTGCTCTTTAGTCTATCTTAGTGACAATTTTCATGTAAAAGATGGCTTTTATGAAGAGTCAAATATGCATAGAAGCTTTGATCTACAAAGATGGATAAATGAGACAGATGCAGATGATGAAAGACGCTATAAATTTACAAAACAACTTATAATAAACAGAGACATTTTAGACTTTGGAAGTGGTAATGGCGGCTACCTAAAGTATGTAAAAGATAATGCCAAGAGTGTTAGCGCTATAGAGCTAGAAAAGGCTATAGAGCCTCACTACAAAGAGCAAAATATAAAACTCTTTAAAGAGATAGATGAAATAGATAGAGATTTTGACCTTATAACGATGTTTCATGTTCTAGAGCACCTAAATAGTCCAAGAGAGACACTAATAAAGCTAACCAGTAAGCTAAGAGATGGTGGAAAACTTATTATAGAAGTGCCAAATTCAGAAGATGCCCTTTTAACGCTTTATAAGAGTGAGGCTTTTTCAAAGTTTACGTATTGGAGTTGTCACCTTTATTTTTTTAATGCTAAAACACTTCAAGAGTTAGTTAAGCAGTGCGGGCTTGATATTGATTTTATAAAGCATGTGCAACGTTATCCACTCTCAAACCATCTCTACTGGTTAAGTAAAAATAGAGCTGGCGGACATGAGCAGTGGGGTAGTTTTTTAGACTCAGAAGCACTAAGTGCTGCTTATGAAGACTCTTTAGCTTCTATGGGTAAAACAGATACCCTTATAGCCCAAATATCAAAAGGTTAAAAGATGAACATAGCATTTATACCAGCTAGATGCGGAAGTAAGGCCATAAGGTTTAAAAACATAAAAGAGTTTTGTGGTAGACCCCTCATATACTGGAACTTACTTGCGCTAGAGAATTCTAGCTATATCAATGAAGTCTATGTTGCTACTGATTGCGTAGAAATAAGTGAGGTGGTTGAGAGTTTTGGTTTTTTAAAAGTAAAAATATATATGCGTGATAAAGAAAATGCACAAGATAGCTCTTCAACAGAAGCCGTAATATTAGAGTTCTTAAATAAACACAAGTTTAAGGATGAAGACTTGTTTATGCTCGTTCAAGCAACTTCGCCAATCACTCAGAGTGAAGATTTTGATGGTGGCATCAAAAAGCTAAAAGAGGGTAAAAAAAGTTCTCTTTTAAGTGTGGTTAGAGATAAAAGATTTTTTTGGAGTAGTGATGGAGTACCCATAAACTATGACTATAAAAATCGTCCTAGAAGACAAGATTTTGATGGTTATATGCTTGAAAATGGGGCTTTTTACATCAATAGAGTTTCTAATATCTTAAGAGATAAAAACCGTCTAAGTTCAGACATAGACTTTTATGAGATGCAAGATTATAACTCCATCGAGATAGATGAAAAAGTTGACTGGAAAATAGCTGAGGAGTATATGCGAGAGCATGTACTTTTTAAGTATGTTAAAGAAAGAAATATCAAACTCTTTTTGTCAGATGTAGATGGTACGCTCACAGATGCAGGAATGTACTATGGTGAAAATGGTGAGGAGTTAAAGAAGTTTAACACTCACGATGGCAAGGGCTTTGAGCTATTAAGGAAGGCAGGTATAAAGACAGGAATAATCACCAGTGAAGAGACTAAAATAGTAGAAAATAGAGCTAAAAAGCTAAAAGTGGACTACCTATATCAAGGACTTGAACATAAAGGTAAGCTAGAAGCCGTTAAAGAGATTTGTAAACAAGAGGGGATACTTCTTGAGGAAGTTGCTTATATAGGAGACGATATTAACTGCAAAGAGCTCTTAGAGATAGTTGGAGTTTGTGCCTGTCCTAAAAATGCAATACCAATCATAAAAAGCATCCCAAACATCATTGAACTCTCTTTAAAAGGTGGTGACGGTGCAGTTAGAGAGTTTGTGGATATTATTTTAAGAGATAGGGATTAGTTTAAAATATTTGTTATGATATCTTCTATGTCGATGCTCATCTGTTTTATTGGGCTTGTATCGACTTTAGTCCCTATAAGAAGTTTGGCTTTTTTTATCAACTCCTCTTTAGTCTCTACCCAAACCATAAGGTTGTTATCTATTTGATACTTGTCATAGTGACTTATGAAACTTCTTGTAGAGATGGTTGGAGTTCCCAAAAAACAAGCTTCAGAGTTTATAGTTCCACCACCGCCTATAAACAAATCACAAAATTTTAGTAAGTGTTGAATTTCAACTTTTTCTTCCAAAACAATAGCAAAAGGAAACTCTTTTTGAAGATACTCGCTTTCATATCGTGGAATAATTATGATGTTTGAGTTAGTGAGCTTTTGGATCTCATCTATGGCTTCATACAAAATAGGGTACTTTTTATCTACATAACTAGATTTATACTCCTCTTCTCTTACAACTATAGTAGATTTTGTATAGTCCATCTTGTAGTTTTTTAAGATCTCTTTTACATACTCAAAGTTATATTTGAAGTTTTGTAGCCAGATTAGTGGATCTATAAAGTTGTACTCAAAGATCTGTATCTTATCTAGTCCAAACCTCTCTATGACATTGTCAGGCACTACAAAGGGTTTAAACATCTTAGTAGCGAGTGGAATAGTGAGTCTAGCTTGTGGAAGTGCTTTTGTGAAGTTAGTAGTATGGTCTGAGAGAGGAATGTCGTAAAAATTTATGATAGGAATACCCAAACCAAAAGCAACACGACAAGCATCAACTGATGATAAACAGACAAGCCTCTCAATGTTGTGCTGTGTTATAAACTCCATAAACTGCATCTGTCTATCTATAGATGCTTCAAACTTTGACTTTAAACTACTTCCGCCAAAGTTGCCTATATGTTTATATTCAAAGTGATACAAATCAAGTAGTTCAATGGTTTCTTTATAGCCATCCCCACCTCTTGTAGTAATAAATATAGATATATTTTGTTTTTGCATCTCTTTTATTATAGGTTCAAAAAAAAGAACTGATTTTGGGGTTACTAAATCAAACCAAATCATAATGTCCCCTCGTAATAATTTTTATACCACTCTATAAACTTCTCTATTCCTGTTTCTATCTCTACTTTAGGTCTAAAAGAAAAAATCTCTTGCATCTGAGTGATATCCGCATAGGTTTTATAAACTTCACCTTTTTGCATTGGTAAATACTCTATATTAGCAGTTTTTTTGAACTTATCTTGCATAATTTGTGTAAATTCTTTTAAACAGACTGGCTTTGAGTTTCCTATATTAAAAATATTGTAATTCCCCTGAGACTCTTTTGTTAAAACTAAGAATATACCATCAATGATATCATCAATATATGTAAAATCTCTATACATATCTCCATGATTAAAAAGTCTGATGGTTTTATCTTTATCTATTGCATCTGCAAAAATCATGGGTGCCATATCTGGGCGACCCCATGGACCATATACTGTGAAAAAACGAAGTCCTGTTATCTTCATGTTGTGAAGCGATGCATAAGAGTGAGCCATTAACTCGTTGCTCTTTTTTGATGCTGCATACATATTTATGGGTGATTCACATTTGTCATCTGCGGATAGAATTTCAGAACTATTATTTCCATATACAGATGATGAACTAGCATATAAGGTATGTTCTATATTGTGAGCTTGACATAACTCAAAGATATTAAAAGTTCCTACTATATTTACATCTACATAAGTTCTTGGATGCTTAAATGAGTAACGAATACCAGCTTGCGCGGCTAGATGAATAACTTTAGTAAATTTATGTTCTTCAAAAATAGACTTCATGAGCTCAACATCAGTAATATCAGCTTTGATAAATCTAAAGCTATCTCCATCAAGCTCTTTTAGTCTGTCATGTTTAAGTTGGAGGTCATAATAGCTGTTTAGATTATCTATACCGATGATTTCATCTTTTGTATAAGAGAGCCTTTTAGCTAAGTGAAAGCCTATAAACCCTGCTACTCCAGTTATTAGTATCTTAGACACTAAGCGTTTCCCATAAAGCAAAGTCCAACTTTTTGGTAATCTTTATAGCTACTAATAAAGTTGTCTTTTTTTATAATTTCCCATGCTTCTATCATCCCTTTTGACCAAGATATATCATCAAAAAGTACAATCGCATCTTCACTTAGATATGGTTTGATGTTCTTAAAGTATTGTAGTGTGGCATCTCTATCGTGATGCCCATCAATGAAAGCAAAGTCAATAGTTTCTATCTTTGGTAAGATACTTGGTAAAACATCACTAAATCTGCCAGTATATGATTTGATGTTTAAAGATTTTGCTTCTTTAAAATTTTGTTGAGCAATCTGTGCTGTTTGAGGTGAACCTTCTATGGTATGTATGGTTCCATTGTCTTTTAATGCTTTTGACATATATATAGAAGAAAACCCACAACAAGTACCAAGCTCAAGAACAGTTAATGGTTGGTGTTTTTTGACAATGGCATATAGAAGATGTGCAAAATCATTCTTTAGACCGATTTTACATAAATCTTTAGTGCTTACATGTTTTATGACGCCTTGATTCATCTCTTGGACACTTCTGTTATCATCTGGGTCTCCAGCACCATAGTCAAGTACTTCTATATTTGTATCTTCTTGGATGATTTTATCTCTTAAAGACTCTATCTCTTTAAAAATAGTAAAATCATTATCATTAAGAGTGTTAAGATATTTTTGCATTACATATAAACCTTTTTGTACCATTTACAAAACAAGAAAAGAGAGTAGATATGTTGCTTAAACCTGCCATCTTTTCCTTCTTCATACAAAAATATAATGAAATTATCATTAAAAACTCCTATCTCGCTATTTACTTCTTGAATGAGGTTTAAAATTTCAACACCGTAGCCACTGTATAACCACTCTATAAATGGCGAGCTAAAACCTTTTTTTTGTCTGTTAATTATTGAGTCTGGTAGATAAGACTTAGCTACTTTTTTTAAAATCTCTTTATTTGTAGTACCAATTTTAATCTTAGAATCTACAGCTAAAAGATATTCAACAAGTTTATGGTCTAAAAAAGGTGCTCTTAACTCTAAAGAGTGAGCCATAGACATGCGATCAACCTTAGTCATTAGAACCTCAGATACCCAGATGCTAAAGTCTATATATGTTAACCACTGAGTAGGCTGGTATGATGAAGCATAAGGATGAAGAG
The DNA here is from genome assembly GCA_028684815.1 of Sulfurimonas sp. Lineage (GTDB taxonomy): Bacteria > Campylobacterota > Campylobacteria > Campylobacterales > Sulfurimonadaceae > Sulfurimonas. The sequence goes on along the minus strand of JAQUFE010000002.1, from coordinate 48,699 downwards.
GATAGTTTATCTTTTTTGATGAGAGTTGTTGGAGTTGGGCATAAGAAAAAGTCTCTCCACTTGATTGATAAACTTGTCTGTTTTCGAGCCTACGGTTATTGTATTCCCACTCTTTTGTTAGGTTGAACTCCTCTTTAGCTTTAGGCTCACTTTTATAATACTCTAGCATCTTAAAGTAGTTGTCATAACCTAAAAAACTCTCATCACTTCCCTCGCCACTTAGACAAACTTTAAAACCCTCTTTATGAATATGCTCAGAGAGTATATATGTTGGAATAGTAGCAGAATCAGCCATAGGCTCATCAAGATGGTAAAGCACTTTATCTATGGTATCTAAGTACTCATTTCTAGATATTTTATACTCATGATGCTGTGTTGCAATGTACTGGGATGCTGCTTTTGCAAAGTCAAGTTCACAGTAGTTTTTATGTTCATCATAACCTATGGAAAAACTATGTACTTTATGACTTGATTTTTGTGCATAAAGTGAGGTTATAAATGAAGAATCAAGTCCGCCAGAGAGTAGGGTAGCCACTTCTACATCTCCAACAAGACGCTTTTGGACTGCTTCGTGTAGCAAGATATCTACATCAGTAAGGATTTGTTTTTCATCAGTGTGTATGATTGAAATATTGTCGATGCTGTAGTACGAATCTACTTTTAAGTTATTGTTTTGATATGTCAAAAATGAAGATGCGGGGAGTTTTTTAAGACCTTTGTAAAAAGTATTGTTTCCTTGAGGAGATTGAAAAGCTAGATATTGCCATAGTGCTTCTTCGTTAAACTCAGGTGTTTTTTCCAACATTTTTAAAATGGCTTTTATCTCAGATGCAAAATAAAAAGAGCCATCTTTTTCAAAGTAGTAGAGAGGTTTTTTTCCAAAACGGTCTCTTGCACAAAAGTAGAGTTCTTTTTTTTCATCATAGATGCAAAATGAAAACATACCCTCAAGCATATTTAAAAACTCTAAGTTGTACTTTTGATATAGGCGAATTATAACCTCACTATCACTTGCAGTTTTAACCTTTAGTTCATGCTCATGAATGAGTCTTTTGTAGTTATATATCTCACCATTAAAGACTAAGACAATGCCATCAAAAACCATCGGTTGATTTGCCTCAACATCTAAGTCTATGATGCTAAGTCTTGAGTGCCCAAAGTAAGCACCATTACTTAAGATAAAAGATTGGTTATCATAACCTCTATGCTTAATAGAATCTAGTACATCTTTGTGATTAAAAGAGTTCTTGTTTGAGCCAATTATTCCGCACATCTAAACACTCCATAATATTTTAGTCATTAATAATGCTTTCGATTAAATGCAAATAGTTTGTCATACTTTTTTCAACATCAAAAGAAGCTACGTCATTTTTTTGCAAATCTTTTAACTCTTTTAAAGTGTTTTTTTCATTTGCATATTTTAACATCAAGGTAGACAATCTATCTATGTCTCCTACATCAAAAAGATTTCCATAGTCGTTAAGTATCTCATCATGACCATCGTATTTAGAAGCAACTACTGCTGAGGTAAAAAGCATCTCTAAGACAGTATTTGAAAAGCCCTCTTGATATGATGGCATAACACAAAAGTCTGCTTTGTTCATGTAGTGATAAGGCTCAATTATATTTCCCATAAAAAAAACTCTATGAGACAAACCAAGACGGCTTATCAACTCTTCTAACTCACTTCTAAGTGAACCCTCTCCGATAATAAGTAGCTTTTGAGATATTTTAGTATGAACTTTATGGTATGCAAGTATAAGATCTTTTTGACCTTTTTGTGGATGGAGTCTTCCAACATGAAGGATATAGTTGTTATGAAGATTTACTTCTTGCTGGCTAAGATTTAGTACTCTAGCTTGATCTATTCCATTGTATATATTGATAGCTTTGATTTCATCTGAAATGCTCAGTATCTCTTCTCTTATAAACCTACTTACGCAAACAACAGCTTTCGCCTCTTTGTAAAGTGTAGAGATTTTTTCAAAATAAAACTCTGGACTTAGTAGATGTACTCTTGATGATTTTGTGTAAACATTTGCTAAACTAATTCTGCAAGATAGTACTCTTTTTGCCTTAGAACTAACAGATAATGACAGTATGTTATTATAATCTTCATAACTAAAAATCAAATCTGGCTCTAGTTTGTTCAATATAGTATCTAGTTGTTCTACTCTATAGTTTAAAATCTTTAAACCACTATCTTCTTTTGTTAAATCAAACTTTTTAGTTTTTATTTTGTATATCTCTATAAAACTGCTTAAATTATATTTTATCTCTTTGTTGTCTTCAGCTAAAATGACAGTAACTTTGTAAATCTTTGATAAAAAATTAGCAAGCATAGAGGCTGATTTTTGAACTCCACCTGTATCTAGATTTTGTGTGAAAATTACTATTTTTTTCATCTGTTTTTTATTATTAGCCAGAAATTAGGTGAAAAGTTTTTGTTTTTAAATATGTCTAAAAACAAACCAATTAAGTTGTTACAAGTAAAAACTACTAATAAAAATGGCAACAAGATAGTGTTTCTGAGAGGCTTATTTTTACTTGCTTGTTCCCATATAAAACCATTTAAAATTGATACTAGAGTTGTACCTATGTACCCCTGATAATGAAATTCCAAAATCTCAAAGCTATAATCTTTACAAATTTTTCGCAAACCATATTCACTAAACCTAAAATAATCATAAGGAGTAGCATGTGCTTGGTATATAAATGGAACAGATAAGATAAGCGTTGCATCTTTTTTCATAACTCTTTTTATCTCAACAAGAGCTTTAAATGGCTCATCTATATGCTCTAGTACCTGCGTTAAAATGAGTGTATCAACCGAGTTGTCATCAAAGGGTAGGTTTTTGATATCTGCATCTACAAACTTCTCTTTAGAGGTGCTAAACATATGTTTATGAATATCACTTTTATCTACCGCAATATACTCATCTACATAAGGCAGTAAGATTTTTTTGTATATGGCATTTCCAGAACCGATATCTGCACATATACCTTTTAAGTATGGTAAAGACTTTATAAATGAGTTATAAAGATGTTTATGATTTAGATAACCCATATTTGAGATATAGATATATGGTGCCTTATCTTCTCCTGTTAAAAAAGGGATTACCTTATATGATATATAGTCAATAAATCTATGAAACATTAAATCTTTACACCTCTTCCTTCGCATCCATTATAGCCCATGTGAACATCAATCTCTTTGTAGCCTAACTCTTCAAACCATTTTTTAAATGTACTCAGTCTTACAGGGTTATCAAAAGCAGGCGAGAGCATATCAAAGAGATCCATAACAGCCCACTCTTTTAGTCTCTCCTCACTTAGTCCTGCTGAGGTATAGTCAGGCACTAAAAGTCTCCAGTTGATTCTATTTGCTCTTTTTGGCGAAAATATTTTTCTGTTCATTTTAAATATAGGCCACATCACTTTAACATGTTGCTTACACCACCAGTATAGTAGCTTATGCGGGACTCTTTTAGAGATAGGTCTTACCCAATATTTTGTATGAAACCATGTAGTACTTAAAAAAGGATAGTTATCAGCGGCAATCTTACCTCCGCTTTTTAACTTTTTAGTTAGTGATTTTAAAGATTCTCTAGAATCAGGAGTATGCTGTAAAACTCCAAAACAGTAAATTTTATCTGCTATATCATTTTTAAAAGGCATATTATAAATATCTGCTTGAACAATGAGAAGATTTTCTTTATTTTTATGATGTTTATAACTAGCTTCTACAGCATTACTATAATCAAAAGACAAAACCATAGCCTCAGTATCTGTAGCAAACTGAGTAAATCTACCAGCTCCACAACCTGCTTCTATAATAATCTCCCCTTTGAGGTTTTTCTCCCATTTTGTTTCATTTTCAAATCTCTCTTGCGAGCTATTTACCTTGCTATGGCTGTCATGCTGATCGCTATGGTGTATATTCCACTGCATACCAAAACTATCTGCATAGTTGCTCATAGGTACAAATCTAGGTATTGAGTTTATTATGGGGTAAGTGCTATTACAAAAACTACATTGCAATTCTCCAGAGGTTATCTCTTCAGCTAGCTCATTTATTTGGTTTATAATTAACTTATTATGACACTTCGGACATACTAAGTATTTTAGGTGATTTTTGTTCATATTTTTCCTTGACTATCTATCTATCTATCTATCTATCTTATCTTTGTATTTTGCATAAAGTTCATTAGGGATCGCATATAAAACACTCTCGCCTAGTTCGTAATGATAGTGTCCAAGTCTGTATGTATAGTCTTCTAAGTTCTCCATAAGAAAAAGAGCAATTTCATATAAGTGCTCAAACTTATGATAGATAGAGAGTGCCATTTGAGGTCTATCTTTTTTGATGCTACAAATACCACCTTGAAGTGCTTCAAGCTCTGCCCCTTCTATGTCAAATTTTATAAAATCTATTTTTTTTATATCATTTTCTTTAGTAAAGTTATCTATAGTTGTAACTTCAATATTGTTTTTATGATCACAACTTTGATCCTCAACCACTCTTGAGAGAGCTAAATTTTTATCTGTTATGAAAGCTAGGTGTGTCTCTTTATTCCATAAGCCTTTTTGTGATATTTCTACTCTTTTTGAACCTTTGATATATCTTTTATGATCCTCTTTTGAGTATTTTTCAAAAATAGGATCAAATCCATATATTTTACAGCTAGGCGAAAAAGTGTTTAACATCTCTATGGTGTTAGTTCCATCGGCTATACCACCTTCTATGACGGTGTAGATAGCTTGAGGGATTATGAACTCAAAATAGTGGCGGCCAATAGAGTGGTAGTTGTTGCAAAAAAACTTCTCCATATACATAGGATCATTTAACCAACCCTGCAATATTAACTCATATAACTCCTTGTCTTCTTGTTTGTGAAGTAAGTTTTTAACAAGTTCAAACTCTTTTTCTTTTTCATGCATAATAGTTTTTTTTGTAAAGTTATGAGTTTTATGGATATTTTTTTTATCTATGATAGTGTCAATTTCTTCTATGTTTTGAAAGTAGTTTATCCTAACATAAAAACTAGCTACATCATACTTTAGTAAGGTTTTTTCTATCTCTTCTTTAATTAAGACACTTACTAAAATAGCTTGAATATTATGCAGTTGATTTTTGAGCTCTTTGCTTGAGATTATAGGTATATTGTCTATTTTTCCTGTTTTAAAGTCATCAATGATAAATATAGTTTTAGTGTTAGGTAAAAAGTTTTTTAGAGTATGGTACAAAACTTCTCCAGCATGCCCAGCTCCATAAATTGCTATTTTTTTAAAAGTAGCTAACTCTTGTAGTCTATGGATAGTTTTCATTTTGACTCCTCGTCTATCATCTTTAAAAATTTATTTTTATAGTAAGCTAGGTACTTTTTAACCATTTCATTCATATAGTAATAATTTTATCTTTACTTATGTTGCTAGATATTAACTGATTGTACATATTTTGTATATATAGATAGTTCCCTGTTGCAATTACATAAATATCAGCATTTAAAGATTTTAAAATCGAACTGTCATATACTTTTACGCCATCTATTTGGGGTGAAGTTGGATTGTCATCTATAAATCCGACTACATCTATATTTAAAGACGCTAAATACTTTTTAGCTTCTATGCCCATAATCTTTGTACCATATATAAGTGCAGTTGTAACATCGTCTAATTTTAATTTTTTATTATCATAAATATGACTAATATTATTAAATTTATTTATATCTAAGTTAATGCTTGTTTGAAATTTTGAGGAGTATTCTCTAGCTTTATTTTCTATTAAATCAAATATATTTTTATCGTTATAGTTCGCAATTACATATTTTACAAATACATCGAACTCATCTCCTAGATATTTACCCACAAAGGAAGCGCATCTTTTATAGTATGCCCACTTTTTTAGGTATATAGCTTCTAGTTCTCTCATCTCAAAGATGTTGTGATTTGCAGCATACTCTAAAGGTTTTATAAAAGATTTTAACATAGTTATAAACTGATACATATCAACTTTAAACTTATTTAAATTATGCCCCCCTATGGTAAAAACATAAGAAATATCATAGAGATAACCGACTCTATTTTTCATCATTAGCAAATCATGGTCTTCACAAATTCTCATAGACTCTTCAGGGGTAGCTAATGCACTATCTCCAAACCCTTTAAAAAATATCTCTTTTTTAAAGCAACATGCACTATCTAAAATCTCTGGAAATTGCTTCCAAGTATCTACTAAAGTGTCTGGAGAATATTCTTTTAAATCAAAGTGTTTGTGAATATCCGAGTGACAAGAGGAGGTGATAGTAGTGTTATAAGTTTTAGAGTTTGTTAGTATCATATCTACATCGTTTTTAAGAGCAAATTGCATACATTTTGAGACATGGTTTGTATTTTCAAAAAAGTCATCATCACTCAGTATAAAAAGCCATTCTCCTTTGGTAAGCTCTTTTAGAGCAAAAAAATAATTTGCCAGCTGTCCTTTGTTTTTTTTATTTTTATGATAATGTATTTTTTTACTGTCTAGATATTTATGCACTACTTCTTGCGTATTGTCAGTTGAGCAATCATCACACACTATAATCTCCAAATCTTCATAATCTTGACTAAGCGCAGATTGCAATGCTTTTTCTATAAAATCAGCTCTGTTATAGGTGATAATGACAATAGAAGCTTTCATTTTTAACTTTCCTTTATCAAGTGATGTTTTTATACTTTACTCCAAGGTTTTATAATATGACAATCAATGCCTTTGAGACTCTCAAGCATTTTATTTTGAACTGATGGAACATTGCTACAAAGTATTACAATAGTATTTTGTAAAGAGCTTATTCTTTTTAGCTTAAATCTTTTCTCAAAATTTTCTTTATAGTTATCATCATAAAAATAGGAGTTTTTCAGAGATATATGCTTAGATAGTTGATATGCTAAAAAATAAAAATAGTGGCTAACCCCATAAAAAACAATACTTTTATTTTCATTTTGCATATATTGAAAAAACTTTTTTTTGTTTTTATATAAAGTTTCTATATTTTTTTTAGGGTTCATAATAGTCTTGGGTTTGTTCTTTTCTTTGTTTGTACCTGCATTTGAGAAAATAACTCTTAAAAAATTTTCGGTAGAAGAGCTGATGATTTTAAAGTTATTGAATACTCTAGATAGAGTATATAATGAGAAGTAACTTACATGATCAGGCTCAAAATCTTCAGTAAGGTTTTTGAGATTTAGTTCAATATTTGGCACCTCTATGTAGATTAAGGTATCTTTATGAGATATTTTTTTTAATTTTTCCACAAACTCTTTAGGGTATTTTATATGCTCTAAAGTATGCCTCATTACAATCATATCAAATTTATTGACAAAGAGGTCATCGCTAAAGCTTGAGTTTATAGTTGGTATATATACTTTATCTTGCGTTGGTTCAATGCCTAAAATATTTATACTAGGAATCCTTTTTTTTAAGAGGTAGAGAAAGTCACCCCTCGCAGAACCTATCTCTAGTAGCAAAGCATTCTCTTTTATATGAGGAAGTAGAAAATCTACCGAATCTATAATCGTCTTATCTGTTCTTGGAAACAAAAAAGTATGATTTACAAAATAGTTTTCATATACCTTTTTTATCTTTTTGTCGTAGCTCTTGGTATAAGCACTGCTTTGAAACATAAAAGTACAGTTGTTGCAATAGGATAAAATAAACTTTTTCAACTCACTTGATAGATTAGTAAATGCAATATTTTTCTCTTTAGATATTATTTTTACTTTTTTACTACTGCAAAGAGGACAACTATTTTTCATAACAGAACTTACACACTTCTGGTATCTTAATATTTAAGTGATTTTCCCTAAATTCTTGATAAACATCATGCCAAATCTTGTTAAAATCATCCACATTTCCAAATGTAAAAATTTTAGGATCTGAGATTATACAACATGGAACAACATGTAAATCAGCAGATATCATAGATCTAGTAAAAGGCCATTCACAAATATTATCTTTATTGTACTTTACAGAAATATCCCAAAATGTCAGATCCAAATCTAATGTTTTAGCTATCTTTAGCAACTCATCAATATCATTTTGGGTTAACTCTACTTTTTTCGCTGAATTGATTTTGCTCCATTCATCATCACCCCAACCATTTACATCCATACTGATAGTAAGTCTATCAAAACCTAACTCTTTTGCAAATCTAGGAAAATTAAATAAATCTTCAATATTGTCTTTTTGAAGAAGCGTCCACATTCTTGTCTTTTGAACACCTTTTTCTTTTTGATAAGCATTTATTAGCTTGCAATTTTCTACTACTTTGTCAAAACTACCATTTATTCTAATCTTTTCATATGTATCTTTTTTTACACCATCAACAGAGATTTGTAATTCTCCAATATTAGCATCGATTATCTTTTTATAATTGTCATTTTCATCTAATATCGTTGCATTTGTTGTGCTTCTCGTCCATATGTCTAAATCACTTGCATATTTTACCATTTTAGTAAAGTCTTTGTTTAAAAAAGGCTCTCCAAGCCCTTGAATTTTCAGTTCAAAGACTCCAGTTTGTTTGTCTATGACATTTGTAAAACTATCATAGCTCATATGCTTCCCTTTGTATCCAGTTGTAGAGACTATGCACATATGGCATTTTAGGTTACACATGCTTGTTGGTTCTATATCAAGCTTAATAGGTAGATTCTCAACTGCTATCCCCATTTTGTTAGATTTGTACTTATTGTAATTGTCCATTCTTATTGGAAACCTATTTAGACCTCGTTGTTTGACAATGTCATATTCACTAGATGCGCAAGGATTTGGAAAGATTAGCATTTTAAATACTCCTAGTTGATTGATTATTTTTTATTGAGTATAAAACTTTTACCCATCCAGCCAATTGTTAAAAAGTCTTCAAAATAAAACATATCATTATATTTAGTTTTAAATTCTCCAAAAGCTCTTTTTTCACCTTTGTATGGATGTCCCTTATACACATTCCAATCATCAAAACATAAAATAGTGCCATCTTGTATAAAAGGAACGATAAATTCAAGCACATCTTTAGCCGACTCATAAAAATCACAATCTATATATATAATAGATGCTTTTTCTTTTGTTAGTAGCATTTTATTTGATAATTCTTTTGTTAAGCTCTTATTATAGAAACCTTTTATTTTATGTATTTTGTCATTATATAAATTGTGTTCTTGAGTAAGTTTATCAAAAAACTCTAGACTAGTTTTTAACATACCTTTTTCCCAATTAGGAAATTTATCTAAGGAAGAAGCTTCAGGTAAGCCCTCAAAAGAATCAAATGCATAAAAATTCATACTATCAATATCTTTTTTCTTTGCTTCACTTAATGCAATTCTAAATGTTCTGGCTTTATGAACACCAAATTCAAAGTAGTTTCCTATTATAAAATTTGCAGATAAATAGTCAAAAGCATTTTGAAAAAATCTATATCTTTCTTTATACCTTATTTCATTATTGTTGTATTCAATCTCATCTTTCTTTGACCACTTACTAAAATCATTTTTGTAAAATTCAAGATTAATTCCTTCATAGTCTTTATTAAACATTATATCTGCTCCATTAGCTTCATACACTCTTTAACTATGATATCCATATTATCATAGTGGTATGTCCCCATTCTACCTAAGGTATAGCAGTCTTGTGGGAACAACTCTTTATACTTTGTAGCTTTTTCAATCTCACTTTTTACAGGGTATGGATAGAGCTTGTTGTTAAATGAAGGTGTCTCTATTCCTAGCAAAGTGTGTGGAGAGTTATATCCTGTCATTTTTTTGTACTCTACTATCCTAGTATGTGGATCATCTCCTGCATAATGTATAAAATGATAAGGATCTGGAAAAGCATTTTCTATAGGTAGTATGATTTTTTGAAAGTCTCTACCAATATAGCGAAGCTCGCCGTAGCAATGCTCAAAGACATCATCTAGTGATGCAGTATTTATAACAACATCACCGCTTAAGTATTCGCCATTGACTTTTACTCTTTTGTTATCTAGATCAAAAATCTCAACTTTTTGGTTGAAAATAACATTGCATCCCTCTACACATTTTTCAAAATAGCTGTTATAACCATCAAGCTCTATAGGGTATGCTATCTTTTTTTGACCGATAAAACACTGTTTTGAGCCACTTTGAAGAGTCTTTCCTTTTGGAGAAAATGCAAACTCATCTAACTCTTGGTTGTTTTTTATCTGCCACATCTTCTCAGAGTAGTTATGCACAAACTTATCATAGAGAGTATCTCCTATAGATGCAGACCAATACTCTTCAAAATTTGTAGCACTGTTTATGTCGCTTTTATTGTCTAGTTCTTTTTTAATTTTTTCATAATCAGGCATAGTCCTAACTTCATCAACATGGATAGGGTATGTATAAAATTCCCTATCTTGTTCTACATAAGTCAAGGTATGATGTTGTAACTCTCTTAAACTTACAAACTTTTCAAAGTAATCCCACACAAACATCTCATCTTCATTTATAAGTAGATGATGCGGTCCAAAAGTATATGGATGACCGCCATGAAAAAATGTTCTACATCCTCCACCTAACTGGCTACTTCCCTCAACTATAGTAACATCAAAACCTTTTTGTTTTAACATATATGCAGCTGTACATCCAGCAAAACCACCACCGACAATTAATGCTTTTTTCATATCAACCCTTGTACACAATATAAGATTTTTCAAACCATCCAATATAAAAAAATGGTTTAAACTTATATTGAGATTTGTTTTTAAATTCCTTAAGAACACTTTTATTGTGATTACATTTATATATTTGTATGCATCTATTCAATCTTTAGTTCCTTTCTTTATCCATTCAACTAAAATTTTTTTTGAAGAAGTTGGCTTAAAATCATACTTTTTAACTGCTTTTTTTAATGATACATTAAAAAAATCATTTGCTTGTTTACTTTTAATTATTTTTGATTTAGAGTTTAGTAGAGATTTCAAAAACTTTACTATCTCAAACAAAGTACTATCTTTTTTTGAAGCTAAATTTACTAGTTCATAATCTCTCTTAAAATTATAATTAATTATAAAGTCATAAATGTCATCTATACCAATAAAGTTGTTAAATTTTCTATCTGCATTATATAGGACAATCTTTTTGTTTTTCGTCAATTTATAAATAATTCTGTTTAAAATCCCATTAGTCGTATCAGCAGTTAAAATCATAGGAAGTCTTAAAACCAAAACCTTAAGTCCTGACTCTTTTAGTATCGTCTCTCCCAGTAATTTAGAAGTACTATATAAATCATCTTTTGTATAGATGCTAATCGCAGAAAAAAATACAATCTTCTTAATGTTGTTCTTTTTACAAAAATCTATCACTTCTAGTAAGTAGTCTATGTTAGACCTTGCTATATCTTCGTATCTTCCTTGTGACTTTGCTGCTATATGTATAAACACCTCTTCATCTTTAGTTATTAAATCTTTATGATATTGGCTAAAGTTAGTAAATTTAACTTTTAACAATGAACCAACATTACCATTCAAACCATTTAAAATATACTTTGGCATCTAAACAAACCCCAAATGCTCAGTATCAACATTCAAATAATCTAATATCATCCTATTTTTCCCATCAGCCACGCATCTATTTTTGCAATCACAACTAGGGTTTATCTTAAAAAACTTATCTTTATCTTCAAACCAAAAATCTTTAAAGGACTTTTCTTTGATGCTACCTACTAAGCCATTATCCAAGTTATAAGCTTTGTCTTGACAAGGATATACATTCAAGTCCGCACCTATTACTGGGAGTATCTGCATAAATGGACACCACTCATAGGTTTTGTCCATTTCATCGCCAAAGAGATGGTAAGAGTTATATATCTCAAAACTATCATCTTCAAAATCATCTTGAGCTTTTTGTATCTGTTTTTGCATCTCATCATAAAGTGGCTTATGGTACTCATCGTTCTCTTTTGATTCATTTGCTATAACACAAGGCGAGATCTTGATGCTACTTGCACCTGTCTCTTTTATGAGTTTTACAAAATCATAAGTATGTGTATAGTTATTACTGTCAACTATAAAGCTAACCCCTAAGGCACACTTTCCACCCAAGGCTGAAAAACCTCTCATATTTTGGATGATTTTACTAAACTCACCAACCTTTACATCTCTGGCTTTTGCATAACTCTCATCATCATAACCATCAATAGATACTCGCAACCATGTAGCATTGTGAGCAAAAAGCTCGGCTATTTCGCCATTTAGTTTACTACCATTTGTTAAAGACGCAAATGGTACATCGTACTCTATAAGCTTTTTAATAGTTTGTGTAAAATATCTATAGGTAAATGGTTCTCCACCACCACTAAAAGTTACAGCTTTTACACCCATCTCTTTTATGTCTTGAAGTATCTCCATCATTTTACTCTCAGGAATAAAATCTCTCTCAACCATATCTTGACCAAGTTGAAGATGGTCTACTTTATAAGCACAATACCAGCAGTTGTGGTTACATACATTCGTTGGTTTTATACGGATATGCACGGGTGCTTTTATCTCACTTATATCTTTAGAGAGACTATCTAGTTTGTCTTGATAGTGAAATATTTTTAAGTTTGAGTATTTATTTGCCATTTAGTACCTCTACTCAAAATATATAAATTCATAATCGCCACTATAGCCCCACTCACTATAGAGCCAAGTCCATTCATCTGGTTGAAAAAAGCTCTCACAAGTCAACGCCCAACACTCAAGGTTGAAAAGTTCAGCTTCATCTCTATAAGCTTCTACCATTATAAACTTATCTTGTCCTACTCTCTCAATCTCTTGTACTGCTTTTTTTAAGTCATATACTTTTAAGTTATGCAAAGTAGTAAAGGAGATTACTAAGTCAAACTCCTTATCACTGTAAGGATAAGCATCTTGAGCTTTGTGGCAAAATAGATTTTTCTTAACTTCCTCTTTAGCATTCTCTAGTGCATACTCAGATGAGTCAAAGCCCACTATAGTAGCATTTGGTAAAAGTAGTTTTAGCTCATAAAGCAAAAATGCTTTGCCGCATCCTACATCTAAAATCTTACATCCATCTTTTAGATTATATTGCTCTATTAAGTCTAAGGCTACAGCTTTATGACGACCATCATATTTATAACCCCCATAACCATACTTTCTGTCTCCATCCCAGTAGTCATAACCGTACTCTTTGGATCTGATCATACAGTTTATTTTGTCATCATTCATTCTAGCCACATAGTCTCTTGTAGTCGCAGTATGTAGCTTTGTAACGATATTTAGAAGTTTACCCATTGATTATCTCCTTTATCTGTTTTGCTACATTTATGCCATCTATTTTATAGTGTTCTCTTAAAAAATCACGATTTCCTATTTTATGAATGTACTCATTTGGTAAGCCGATTTTATAGATCTTTTTCTCAACTCTATCTCTTAACATTGTTCCAAAGCCACCGTTTATAAAGTGCTCTTCATAAGTAAATACTTTCTCATAATTTTTTAAAAAGTCCACCCAGTCAAAATCGCTTGTAAGCATAGGAGTCGTTACAATATTTATATCGACAATATTGAGTATTTTTGCTACTTCATCAACTATGGAACCATGTAAAACTAAAATATTTTTTGAGCTACTTTTGTTTACAAAAATAGGTTTTGTTATATCTATAGGCTCAGAGTGAATTATATCTTCGCCATTTTTTGCTATTCTTATATAGCTTGGTTTTTTACTTTTGTAAGCATATCTAAAACACTCTACAGCTTCAACGGGGTCAGCAGGGGAGAATATATCAAGGTTTGGCATAGTTGAGGCTAGTGTTATGTCTTCAACCGCATAGTGAGTCATTCCAGCAGGAGCGTAAGTGATACCGCTTCCAGTTCCTATTAAAATCATCGGTAGTTCTTGGTAACAAATGTCATTTCTTACAAATTCATAAGGTCTCATAAGTACAAATGGTGCAATATTGTAGTAAACGACTTTATGCCCCATCAAAGACAATCCAGCTCCAAACCCAATGTCTAGTTGCTCATTTACTCCAGGGTTTATAAACTGCCGACTTGTGTTAAAGTCATCCCAAACTCCAAGCCCTGCATCTCCTGTAATTACGAACAGAGACTCATCATCTTTTGCTAATTTTTTTATCTCATTTGCTACACTATTTCTCATTTAGTTTTCCAAACTTAATTTACTTAAGATATCTTCTTTTGTATAATATCTTCTTTCATCATTTTCAGTTTTGAAAAAATCTTCTACGATTTCTTCTTTTGAATTAAAATAATCTTTAAAGTTCTCTTTATGATAATACTTTTGAAATAATTTATTTTTACTATTGATAAATAAGCCAAATGATTTTGTAAAAAATGATTTTTTCTTTAATACATTTATAATATTGTTTGCATTAAAAAATTGTTGTAACTCACTTTCCAACTTAAAACTATTGTTCAGAATCAACCCCTGTTTTATATCTAAATCTTTAATGCTTTCTCTAGAGATGATTTTATATCCATTTAATTTATTGCCAACTTTATAATCATCTAAAACATAAATATTATCAAACCTAGAAGTGAAGTTATCGTCTTTTAATAACTCTTCAACAGAAACGCTCGCAGGAGCCAATAAAATATTTTTTTCATTTTCAATTAACTCTAGATTTTTAATGAATATTTTAGAAGATAATTGTATAAAAAGAGGTGCTAGATTTGCATTATACATATCTTTAAATAAACTTTCTATATTTCCATTGACATGAGAACCTTCACAATGGAAAATAAATAATCCACTGCTAGAGAGTTTTTTATTTATAAGATATAGGTAGTCCACTAAAGACTCATTAGAAAACTCTAATAAATTAGCATTTGAAAGTATGATGTCATAATCTATACTATTACTTAGTAGTTCTCCCAGCCTCCACCAAGGGTATTGCGTACATTTCTTATTTAAGTTATTGTTCTTTATTACAGTTGATTCTTCATAATTGGTAGATCCAAAATTATCTTTATTAATAAAAAAATTAATATCAGTTGATTTTTTCATTAAAACTTTTTGGTCAAACTGCTCTTTAAAAACAAAACTATTAATATAATTTTGTAGCATATAAAAACTTTCACATACTTCAATTTGTGAATAGTTTTTTAAATTATTTTTTTTATTTATAAAAAAGGAGAAGACACCTGAACCAGTACCAATATCTAATATAGTTGAAAATTTTATTTTAGAAAGTTTGATATACAGAGTTAATGACTTCATCATGCTATTAAAAGGGATAATAATATCATCGTTTGGAAAATGTATTTGTTGAAATTTCATGCTTTGCTCTAAGGATGCTAGTAAGATCTTCAATTCAATTTCACTAAGACCATTTAACTCACGCATATAAGAATCAAATGTGTTTTCATTCATTGTGTCTATTAATTGTCTTAGGTATGAGATGTTATCAACTCTAACTGGAAACCCAGTTTTCTCAAAAATATCTATATTGTATCTAGCGGCTATTTGCCACTTACTAACTTCTCTTTTAGCAATCTTTTCATTTTCTCTATATAAGTTGCAATCTATCATTTTAATAGTACTCCTATAATTTTCTTCAGTATCTAACTTTTTTTATTCTCTAGTTCTTGTAGTGCTCTTTGTTTAATCTCATCCGTAACTACATAGTAGTGCCAAATAAGCTCATCTTCCATAAAACTTACACCTTTACCTTTTACAGTATCACAGATTATCATTTTTGGCTTATCTGTTTTAAAGTTTACTGCATCTTTTATAGCTTCATAATCATGTCCATTTATTCTCAAAACTTCCCAATTAAATGCTCTAAATTTCTCATCAATAGGCTCATAAGATAAAATCTCACTAGCTCGCCCATAGCCTTGAAGATTGTTTCTATCTATAAATACTGTTAAATTGTCTAACTTTAGATGCGGAGCTAACATAGCAGCCTCCCAAACACTTCCCTCTTGTGACTCGCCATCACCCATAAGTACATAAACTTGCCTATCGCTTTTTTTTAACTTTAAAGCATGAGCCATGCCTGTAGCTATTGGCAAACCGTGACCTAAACTTCCAGCACTTATCTCTATATATCGGTTTGTATCTCTATCTGTATGTGCGGGAAGCGTTCCATTGTTTTGATAGTAGCCCTCAAGTTCGTCTTTTGTTAAAAAGCCTCTCTCATGCATCGTAGAGTATAGAGCCATTGCAGAGTGTGCTTTTGAGAGCAAGAGCAGATCTCTATTTTCATAATCATCAAGGTTCAATATATCAAAATATAGAGTTGTCAAAATATCAGTACAACTTAAAGCTGAGCCAATATGTGGCGACCCAGAGAGATGCGCAATATGCAGTATATTTTTCCTAATCTTATTTGCTATTTGTTTCAAGTTTGTCCTTATATAAAATTAATATGTTCAATAGACGGATGCTTAAGATCCCACAAATAGTTATTGATCTGATGATGACGACAGTTTGGCTGACAACTGTTTTTTTCTATACAGTCATTTATGTAGTTTATACTCTCTTTTTTCTGCTTAGAATTCCAAATATCCTTAAAGCTATTTTCAAAGATATTTCCCATAATTGTTTTTTTATCATATTGATGTGAAAAGCAACTATAAACATCTCCATTTTCATCTATAAAAACGATAAACTCTAAACCATAACATTTACTATACTCTCTTTTTGAAGAGAGGTTGGCTGTGCTTCTTACTATAAACTTAAAACTATCATCACAAAGCTCATCGGCTTGGAGCGATAGTTTTTCTATAAACTCATTTGTTATTTCTTCTTTGACTTCAAACTCATTGTGAGAATGGTTATAAAAATGCTTAACACTAAAATAATCAACGCCCAATGATTTTAATAGTGTTCCATGTTCTAGAGCAAAGTCTTTGTTTTCAGGAATGAGAACAAACTGTGTCCCAATGGTAATATCACTATTTAGTCTATCTTTTGTAAGTTTTAGCTTTTTTATATTTTCTATAACTTTGTGGTAATCACTGTGTTTTGCTTGGTGTACAAAAGCGTAGTTTTCATCACTCCCCGCATTAAATGAAAATCTAATCCAAGTGAGGTTTTTTGCCAACACTTCAAAATGCTCTTCTTTTAGCAACGCGCCATTTGTACTCATAGCCACATCAAGCCCAAGGCTTTTTGCTAACTCTATAGCTTTTATGGTATCTACATGAAGGGTAGGCTCTCCATTTCCCGCAAATACTAAAGACTTTACACCAAGAGATGCTAAGTCTCTTACGAGTTCAAGCATCTTACCTTTTTTAAACTTACCTTCATGTCCTAGATAGTTATAGTGACAAAACAGACATTTGTGATTGCATATACCAGTTGGTGAGATTTCTACATAGATAGGTGCTTGAAGCTTCCCCTCAAACATATCAGCAATTTCTTTTGGATGATAGTTTATTTTATGGCTATCGAGCTTATTACTCATCTCTAAACTTCTCTAAGATAGTATCTATTTCCATATTATTCATATCTTGATTTGGAGCTTCTATAATAACACTATCTTCATTGAAACATATCTCTTTATGAAGTGATGGACCAAACAAAGAGATTACTCTTTTGTTTAATGCTAAAGCTAGATGCAGACCGAGGCTATCGTGAGTTATAATGGTTTTACAACTATTTACCCAGTCTATATATTCATAAATGCTGTTGAGTCCTTTTTGCCAAGAGATAGAGTAACCCATCTCTTGTAAAGACGAAGCTAAATCTTCCCATTTTGTCATAGGCATCGCTTTTTTTGGCCACTTTAGACCTACTTCAAAGTTTAGCCCAATGTCATGAACTTCTTTTGTTTTTGGCTCGTAACCTAAGATGTAGTTTTTATTGCTCCACTTTAGTCCAAGAAGTTCGATTAAAGATTTTTGCCAACAGTTTTGTGAGATCTCGCCAATACTTTTTTGGTTTATATAATCTACAATCTCAAGACCTTGCTCATACCCATCATAGTTTCCTGTTTCACTATTGAACCTAAAACCATGTTTGTTCCAAGCGTCTATAGTATCACTTAATGCACAAATACCAGGTACTTTTTCTAAGTTTATAAGCAGATCAAATTTTTCTAGTTGTAGCTGAAAGGGAATGAAGCTATCCCAAACTAAAAGACGGTCAATGTAGCTATTGTTATGCAGTAGAGGCTCCGCTTTTTCAGATACTAACCATGATATATGAGAGTTTTTATACTTCTCTTTTAAAGCACCAAGTAGTGGAGTTGTTCTTAAAACATCTCCAAGACTAACGGTTCTTCCCACCTCAGGATCTAATGTTTCAGAATAACCAAGTTTAATAATTAGTATTTTAATTTTTTTCAAATTTTCTCTTTGTTATGTTTATAATATCAACAGATGTATGCCCATCTTGCTGAAACCTATTTGTTTTTACTTTAACATCACATGGATTACAGTCTCCATAAAAAGCACAATCTCTATACTCATCAATCATATCAGTTGAAAAGTTAGCATCTAAAATATTTGCATAAGGATCTCTGCCTGCATATAAATCAGAGTGACATTTATATACATACCCGTTCGGATCTACGATAAGCTCTGTTGTCTTGCACTGGCAATGCTTTAACTCGCCACAAACTGAATCTTCATACTTGAAAGTACCATATATCTTACCCTCAAATTCACCTAAAAACTCTTTTGTTCTAAAGTCAATACCTAAATCTAAGCATCTATCTTTAACTTCAAAAATATGTTTATTTAATTTTGCATCTGGTAATTCTATGCCAAAGAGACCAACTCTAAAGCCAGCTCCTTGCATCTTTTGCGTTTTATATATTAAATCATCTATATTGTTTTGTCCAGGATGATAACTTACACGGATAGAAGCATAGGGAGCATCTCTTGTAAATCTCTCTGTTGGAACTTCTTTTATAAACTTATCAACATCAAACATCATGTTAGTTAATAGATCCATTTTTATCTCTGGTTTTACTTCTTTTGTAAAAGTACTGAAACCTTTTAAAAGCGTAGGTTCTCCACCTTGAAGACTAAGTGGTAAGTCATTTCTAAGAACTAATTTATTTGCTGCTTCTATCCAATCTTTGTAGCTAAACTCTTTTCTTTTTGCTTGGGCATATCTTGAACCACTATCGTGTAGGTTTATGCAGTAACTACAACTTAAGTTACACCCTAAAGATAAAAAAAATGCAACATAGTTATGATGTTTTTTTAGTTCAACCATTAGTAATATAATAACTACTTAGAGTTACCTTCCTTTAAATTTATTTATTAGTTTCTATGTTAAAAAAACTGATTTAATAACGTAGTTGCCCTCTTCTTTTTGTCCAACTATATTATTTGTGGCCTTTTCTATAAACTCTCTTGATTCATAAATGAGTTTTTTTAGCTCTTGTTTGTTTTGTACTAATTTTATCAACTCACCCTTAAGAGTAGTAACATCTATATTTTTAATAGGCATGTTTTTAAAAAAAGGTGCATAAAACTCATAGTGTTGTACTAAAAACAGATCAATCATTCTTTTATCTATGTTGGTGAGTACAACATTACCTTTTGCGCTTGCTTCTAAAGCAGCAGTCCCAAAGCTTCCATTAAAAAGATGCTCTATGAAAATATGTGACTCATCTAATATGCTTAAAGCTTCAGCTCTACTCACACCATGGATAGCTCTGTACTCAATTTTATATCCTTCTGACTTTAGTTCTTTACAAATAGCTTCAATAGCATAAGAACCTTTTCTCTCTGGATGGTTTGCAAAATGACTAATGATAATAGTATCCATATTCTCATTAATATTAAAAGGTAAATTTTCTAAATCTATATAATAGTGTGCCATGCTAGTGGCATTTACCCTAGGCAGGTAACGAAAGTCACCACTTATATAATTTGCATATTTAGCCCACATGTAGTTTCTCTCTAAGCGTTTGAAATCCATCATAAAGTATCGTTTTCTATGAGATGCTAAACCTAGTTTAAAATTTAAATTATGAGAGCTTTGCAAAAGAGACCATTGATCCGCACCAAAGGCAGACATGATGAGTTTTTTTTCAAATAATTGTAACAAAAGAGGCTCAATACGCCAAAGTAGAGTTCTTTCTAGTATTGCCCCATCCATGTGCCACCAAAAACCTTTATATCTACGTAGTGACCACAATAAAATAAAATAAGGGGCTATAGCGTAAGGATTAGAAATAATAATCCATTTGGGCAAAATATCGCTTGCTTTAATATCATAATAACTACTCTCATTTAGCCAATCAACAAAGATAAAGCTATCTACTTCATACTCTTCTTTTAGAGTATCTTTTAGAATTGATTTATAATGAATGTTGCTTACAATAGGGTGTGTTCCAACCATAATTCTTTTTTCCATGTAAGGAGAAAATTTATTAAGCAGCCATAAAAAAGGCAAAGTTAGTAGTAAGAATAAAAAACCAAATGTATCATAAAAAGTACGCTTTAGTAGTTGAGTTAGTTCGTATAATGGTGTTGTGACTGGACTGAACTCTTCATCAATAATAATTGAGCCATCTTCTTTTGTTATCATGCTTGCTTACTCGTAATAGCACTTATAAACCTTGAAGACGACTCTTTATTGTATTCCGGCACTAAGTTTTTATTGTAATTTTTTCTCTGTGAAATTAAAAAGTCTTGAATATCTTTGTTTTTTATTATTGCATCTGCAAGTTCAATATAATCCTCTTCATCATAGGCAAAAATTCTTTTGTATTCTTTATCTTGTTTATTATCAAATATTTGTTTTATAACAGGATGATTTTTTTCTTGTAGTATAACGGCAATTTTATCATTTAAAAGATATTCGTTTAAAGACTCACCTGAGCTAAATGGAAAGGTATTTAGATAGAGATCTAGTACCATATTGTACACATTTGGGTCGATATGACCGGTAAAATAAAACCTATCTTCAATGCCGAGTTCGTAAATTTTTGACATAATATAAGACTTATCTCCGCTACCACATGCCAAATATACTGTGTTAGGGTTTCTTTTCATTATTTGTGCTACTGCTTTTAAGTATCTTTCATTCTCTAATTTAACTAGCCTACCAATAGAACCAAGGAATATAGTCTCTTTTGGAAAATCTTTTTTTATGTCTTGAATTTTTTTTATGTCTATATTTAAGTCATAAGTTTTTGTTGGCACAGTAAAGAGGTTAAAAACAAAATTTTGGACTTTAGCAGATGGATAGAGTAATGCTTCAGCATTATTTAGTATTCTTGTGTCAATGCCGCTTATATTGTATTCATTATTTCCATGACTCCAATAAATCTGGATGGGAGCAGTTCTAGATGTAAACAAAAAATTATACTCTGCTCTGTTGTGATAACCTATGAGTATATCGATCTTATCATCGATTAGAATTTGCCTCACTTTTAGACTTTTTTCCACTATAGAGTATAAGGGATAGTTATTATTTGTGTATCTAACATGAAGATCAATGTAGCTAAACCCAAGCCCTTTTAGTTTAGCAACTTCTTTTTGGTCTGAACCCAACATCTCCATAAGATTGAAGTCATATACTATAAATTCGAACTTGCTATTAGGATTTTCTTTTAGAGCTTTCAAAAGAGAGATCATTACATCATTTACAGACAGGTTCAGTATCCTATGAACTAAAAAAGCAACTTTTATCTTTTTTTGATTTGGTTTTATTATTCTAGTATTTGCTTTTAGTTCATATTTTGGCATCACATAGTTTTTTATAAAAGACTCTAATTTTAACTCTATTGCGTCATTAAACTGCTTATGTTCATCTTGAGTTTGAGCAACACTATTCCATGAAAACTGAAGTGGATAGTAAAGAAACATGATAAGTTCGTCAAGCTCTTTTTCTATTGCTTTAACATATATAGGGTAGAGAATTTTGTATATTTCTTGGAAATCTTTACTAAAATCATAAGTGTTATTTGTGCAGTAAAAAAATTTATAAACTCTCTCTTTTTGTTCTATTATTTCTAAATCGAAAAAATTATCACTAAAAACAAGTTGAGCTAGATTATATATGTACTCTTTAAATTCATTTTGAGGGTATATATTTTTAATATAATGGTAGTGATTGAAAACATCAGCCATTTCTTTATGCTTTACAACTTGTTCTAAACATAAAATTCTGCTTGATTGAAATACATTGTTATTTTCTAAATTTTGAAGAATAAAATTTAGAAAAATACCTTTCATACTCAGCTCATCTGTGTGAATAGTAGTTGAGAGTTTAAGCAAAAACTTATTTATATCCTCATTTTTTTTATATGAGTGTGTTTTTAAAAAAGTTATTATTTTTAATAGTTTTGTTATAAGCTCAAGAGTTACTTTTTCATCAGCACATTCGAGTAGATGCTTTAAAAAAGAAAATATCATAACAGTGACATTTTGCTCGTTTATCTCAGCTGGGAGGAGAGCATTGATAACCCCTACCTTATCGTTTTGTATAGCAACTACAGTGTCAGTAATGCTTTGAGTTATTTGCGATTTTACCTCATCAGAAAAATCAACATTATCAAAGTTGATTTGAGTGACTAGAGGGTGAGCTGTTTTTAAGAAATAATCATAAAATGTACCTATAGGCACATTTATGCAGTTTGATGGCGCATCCTTAAGAGGTTCACCATCATAAAAAAAGATCGTATCACTATCTTGCGACTCATTACGTGCCCTCAAAGCAGCTAGTGAGTTGAAAAAATAAACGCTAATTGTACTCATTATCTAGATTTCGAGTCAGCATCTATCATCATTTGAAGAGACGAGAATTGTGAATTGACTCTGCTTATCATCGCATCATAAGCTGTAAACCTTTGCGTCATGATCGCATAGCGAGATTCAAGTGAGGCTGAAGCACTTAGGTGACTTTTAGATAGGTTTTTCCCCTCTGTTTTGAGGTCAGACTCAAAGTTACTTAGCATCTTTCCATAACCAGTATAGTCTTTTACCTTTGTGTCTATAGTCTCAAAAATACCTTTAACGCTATTTCCTTTGCTATCTAGTCCACCTGTGAAGAAAAGCTTTAGTGCATCTGGATCTGTATCTAATTTTTTCTCTACTACACTCTTGTCAAAGCTCATTGTTCCGTGTCTATCTACATCTATACCATAACTCATAAGTGAGTCGTTATTGCCACTCATAGCCGTAACGGATTTTGCTATATCTCTTGCTATTGACTTTACGAAAGAGTCACTGTTAAAGATTCCCTCAGCTCCAGTTTCTTTGTTTTTAAAAGTCATATCATGGAGGTTTGTCATTAGAGCATTATAACTATCAACAAACTGCTGCATCTCACCAACTACACTCTCTTTATCTTGAGAGATATCAACATTTGAAAAATCACCCTCTTGCTTGAGTTTGATGTTTGTACCCAAGATAAGATCACTTATCTCATTAGATGATCTTGTCATTGATATGCCATTATATTTAAACTCTGCATCTGTAGCAGTTTGGACTCTTTCAAAACCAGCTCCAAGCAGGTTCGCATCTAAGTTACCACTAGTGTCTGATATGGTCATAGCTTGATTTGCACCTGTTGCTTTAGAAGTTAGGATTAAACTAAATTCTCCATTTCCAGTTTGGAGTATCGAAGCAGAAACATCACTCCCTGCTTGGTCTGTAATAGCTTGAGAGAGATCACTAAGAGTCATTCCAGCTGTATAGTTTATGTTTAGAGTTTTATCCGGGTTTAGCGGATCAGAGCCCATCTTTATCTCTAACGTTCCATCTGCAGATGCTGCTTGTGCATCTTTACTAGCTAGTGCGCCAAACTTCGTTACGTCTTTTTTTGCAAGAGTAGTTGTCTCTAGAGTAAACGACTCTACATTAGAACCAGCTTCTACTGTTACCTCAGACTTTCCATTCACGCTTACACTCTTGTTATCAAAAATAGTATCGTAGCTAAGTGCAGATGCACTCGCTTTAAAAGTTTTCATAAGTGAATCTAGCAACTTATATGCATCTTGCTTTTGATTGTTAAGAGTAATCTTGTTTTCCAAAGGTTTAATGATTCGAGATGTGTCAACTTCTTTCAGTTGGTCGATAACATCCGCTGTTAATACTCCCGAACCAATACCTAGTGAGCTAATACTTGAAGCCATAATAAATCCTTTATATATTAATGTATGACACTACAATCGACTATAATGTGATTTTGTTTAGGAAAATACAAATGTAGAATTCTACAACTTTATCTATTAATAAAAAAGAAGGAGTGCCGATATACTTTACATGAAAGATTTATATGGCGATAAAAAAGGACTAAATATGTATGGCAGTAACGCTCACAACACTTATGCACAAAATAATGTAGGCATAGAATCTCCAGCAAAACTTATAGAGATGTTATACGAAGGGATACTCCGCTTTAACGCTCAAGCAAAAAAGGCTATAAAAGATAGAGATGTTGAAAAAAAGATTTACTGGACAAATCGTTCTATCGCTATAATAGTTGAGCTTATAACAGTTTTAGACAAGTCACATGGTAAGGTTAGTGCTTACTTAGACGGGCTTTATAACTATCAGATTCAACTTCTAACAACTGCGAGCATAAAGGGCGACGCGGACAAGCTTGATGAGGTTAGTAAAGTTTTTAAAGGACTCCTAGAAGCTTGGAGGGAAACTACATAAATGTGGATAAATAAACTACAAATAGCCATCATAGAAAGGGATGCAGAAGCTATAGACGCTTTGATGCAAGAGACTCCAAAGTTTGAAACTACAAAGGAGATAGAGCGCGCGATGTATCTTCTAAGAGAGGCTATGGAGCTTCTATATACCTTAAAAGATGAGACAGCCCTTACTCTAAAACAGCTCAAAAAAAATATAGACTTTTTAAAATCAACTCAAGAACAAACTCACAATAGGCTAGATGTTAGATTCTAACTCTTAGCCTATTTTTTCTTAGAAATTCCAAAATTTAGACTTCTTATAGTGTAGTCACTCACAACCGCACCTTTTCTCATGCTAAGTATATGCTGCACTGCATCTGCTATATCAGATGCTAGAAGCCTCTCATCCTCTTTATGGCTCACATCAAAACGCAACTCATCATAAAAAGCACTTTTTGTCATATCTGGGTTTATATTTACAACGCTTAGATTACTTTTTCTTGTCTCTTCAAAAAGAGAGTCTCCAAAAGCTCTAAGACCTGCTTTTGTGGCACTGTAAACACCTGCAAATTTACTTGCTCTTATAGCCTCTATGGAGTTTATGTTTATGAGATAGCCCTCATTTGACTTTAGTGAGCGAAGTAGGGTGTTACTTAGTAGCATCGCTGATGTTAGGTTTAAAAATGTCATATCTTTTATACTCTTAGCGCTTAGCTCTTCATGAGGTTCAAACCTACCAAAACCAGCACAATTTACCAAGATATAAACAGACTCACCCTTAAGCTCTTCACAAACTATTTGGGTTGACATCTCATCTGAGAGATCAGCTCTAATAGCCTGAAAATCATCACTATTAAACTCATCATCTTTTATACTTCTGCTGATGCCAATAACGCTAAAACCTAAATCCAGTAACCTTGAGCAAATCTCTCGTCCAATGCCACTACTAGCACCGCTAACTACTGCTTTTTTTTTCATCTTTTTTCATCTTTTTTGTAGAGTAGAAAATGTGCATCATAGGCTAGTCTAATAACTCCGACGGTGTAGTTTGACGAACTGTTGTAGCGCATGATTTTTTTAGCATACTCTCTAAAATAGTCAAACTCAGGCTTGTCGCAAGTAAAGCACTCCACATTTTGATTGTGCTTACTTTGTGAATAAACTAAAGATACATTTTTGTGTTCTCTCTCATGCTCAAAATCGTACCACTCTGTCTCTAACTTATCTATCTCTGGCATCTTAGACCACTCTATAAGCGTGTTAAACTCAGCTTTTTTATTTAAGTAGTTGCTAGCAGAGACGATGGCATCTTCCATTTTTGAGAGGTCTGCAACTTTTGACTTATAGGCGTCCATATAGACAAAACTAAATGGCATAAACTGAGGGATGCCAACTGCTCCAGCGTATGAACTCGCAAGATTACAAGACTCAGGTTCTACACCTTTTTTGTAGCAATATTTTATGACAGACTTCATATTGTCCTTGCCCATCTTAAGCAACCACTCATCTCTTTTAGTCTTTACATCTACTCTTGTGACAATAGTGTTAAAGACTACAAAGGCGTCATGTGTTGGTTTTATCTTACCAAGTCTAGTCTCTTTCATAAGTACAGCAGCTACAATTTCACGGTTCACTCCATACTTCTTTTCGCTGTAGTCATAAACTTCTTTGTACTCTTTTAGATGCTCTACAATATCTGGGACATATTTTACTAAGACATTATTCGCTTTTTTCTCATTTTTAGTATGCGTTACGATGTGTTTTGGTTGAAGGTACTTCCAGCTAATCTCATCGTACTTTTTAGTCTTAAAGTATGAGAGTAAAAACTTGTTTGCATAATCATACGAGACGCCTTCTTTTACAAGTTGTTCGCAGATATCCCCATAGTGCTTGTTTTTAAATTCACAGTTTGTATATTTTGCCCAGACGCTTGTACCGAGTATTAGCAGTAGTATTAGTTTTATCATTTTATACTCAACTTATCTATTCTCTCTACCGAATCCATGATTCTCTCTACTGAAATATCCCCATATCTTACAAGATGAAAGATAGTCTCTACTAACTCCTCTGGAGTGTTAGATGCTAACTGATTTGCAAAAAGAAGCACATCAACTCCTGCGTTGATACTATATAGTATGGTGTCTTCTAAAGAGTAGTGTTTAGTGATGGCTGCCATCTGCAAGTCATCGCTGATGATAACGCCTTTGTATCCAAGTTTTTCTCTTAGGAGTTTTGTGTTTATCTTGTAGGAAAGAGTCGCTGGAAGTTTGAGGTCAAGAAATCTATGAAAAACATGAGCAGTCATTATCATATCTACTTTATTTGCAGCTATGAGTTTTTTGTAAGGTTCTAGCTCCACATCATCCCATGTTCTAGTAACATCAACAAAACCTTGATGAGAATCATCCAAAGATGAACCATGTCCTGGAAAGTGCTTTATAACAGAGATAACGCCATGTTCTCTTAGAGAGTCTATAAAAATACCTGCATACTCGCTAACCTTATCAGCATCTGCCCCATAAGAACGCTCTAAGCCCACAATTACTTTGTTTTTAGGATTTAATGCAAGGTCAACAACGGGAGCAAAGTTACAGTTGATGCCATTAGTATTTAGCATCTGGGAGAGTTTATCGTAACTCTTTTTTGCATCGTCTTTTGAGAGTTTAGAGATCTCTTTTGCAGACAAAAAAGATTCAAAACCATCAGCTTTTTTTAGACGAGCCACTTTCCCTCCCTCTTGGTCAACAGAGATAAGTAGAGGTTTTTTAGCAAAAGATTGTAGTTGTGTAGTTAGCGCCTTTAACTGCTCGGGCGAGCTAATATTTTTTGTTTTAGTTCTATCGTCGTAAAACTTATCAAACAAGATAACACCTAGTAAATCATAACGCACGATATCTTTTACTATTTGAGACTCTTTTGTAACGCTACTCTCATCAAAGCCCACAACAAGCATGCGACCTATGAGCTGTTTTAGTTTTTCATCGCTTATATCTTTAGCATCTATGGATATGATGCAAAGAAGAAGTATGAGTATATATTTCATTTTTTTACCTTTTGTTTTAGTAGTCTATTTATATCATCTATAGCATTAAACACAAGAGATTTTGCGAACTCTTTTGTAATGCTCTTAGGTTCGAAATGGTCGGAGACTATTTTAAATATGTAGCTGTTTTTTACATCTTTTGTAGCTTTTAAAAAACCATCTGACTCCATATCAACAAGAGTGTAGATGCCACATTTATAGACTTCGCTATCTACGCAAGTTAGTTTGTGCTCACTCGCATCTACTAACTCGCCTATCAGAAAACTCTCATTTGCTCCGCAGATTCCGATATTTAAGATTGTATCATCGTTTTGCATCTCTGAGACAACACGAGAAGCGGCATCTTGCATATTTTGCTTGCCAACACCACTAACTACAATGGTAATAGTTTCGTTTTTTTTGCTCTTATCAAGCTTATATCTATCAACAAAAGCCTGAGCCTCGCACTTTAAAGCGCAAAGTATATAAATCATTTTAAAGTTCCTATGTGACGAGCTGCATCAAAACGAGCCGTCCATTTTTTGAGGGATATTTACTATATATACTATTTTTTGTAAAAAGATTATAACAAAAAACTTTGCTATTGGTAAAAGTTTAGCTATAATTTCGTCGCTCTTCTTTAGACCTGTGCAATGGTGTTTTGAGACAATGTGTCAGGGTAGGAATACA
Organism: Sulfurimonas sp.; assembly: GCA_028684815.1. GTDB lineage: Bacteria > Campylobacterota > Campylobacteria > Campylobacterales > Sulfurimonadaceae > Sulfurimonas. The sequence continues at coordinate 20,410 of JAQUFE010000002.1, read as the reverse complement.
GCAGCACACCTTAAAGCGTTATGTGCCGCAGGTATCTGGGGAAGGGTACTTCTGACATATATTTTTATTCAACTTCTTCTTTATCATAATAATTAAACTCCAACAAAATTATAAGCCATACAGTGCGAAACTCAAAAGCCAAATAGGCGAAGCTCATCGTGGAGAATACCACGGGTTAGCATTCCTAAAAGCGTCGCTTCCGAAAGTCGTGGGAACTTTAACTCGCTGGCTCCCATGCTCCGCGTGGGAGTCTATATATAACTGTAATTCAGATATATATGAGTTCCGACGCAGAGCGTTGGAACTAGAGAGTGCTATAACTGGCTCCCATGCTCCGCGTGGGAGTCTATATATAATTGCAACTCAGATATATATGAGTTTCGACGCAGAGCGTTGGAACTAGAGGATTCAGGATGACGCATGTCTCGTCATTCCGTGCTTGTCACGGAATCTAGTTTCGCTTCTTAGTTCTCTCTATACTTACTTATCCCACACGGTTGATTTGGTTTTAACTGGCTCCCATGCTCCGCGTGGGAGTCTATATATAACTGTAATTCAGATATATATGAGTTCCGACGCAGAGCGTTGGAACTAGAGAGTGCTATAACTGGCTCCCATGCTCCGCGTGGGAGTCTATATATAACTGTAATTCAGATATATATGAGTTTCGACGCAGAGCGTTGGAACTAGAGGATTCAGGATGACGCATGTCTCGTCATTCCGTGCTTGTCACGGAATCTAGTTTCGCTTCTTAGTCCTCTCTATACTTACTTATCCCACACGGCTGATTTGGTTTTGGTGGATTTTCCCTTAAGTATGTTAAGTCTTCTAGTGTTTGAGTGAGAACTCTTTTTTGTTGTAGTATTGGGAGCATCAAATTATCTTTTTCATTTAGAGGAATGCTCCAGTCTATTAGTATCTTTTGTACCTCGGCATCAAGCTCATTGAGGGCGTTTTGTATGTGTTTTATGCTATTCATAGAGCTATTGTAGCAAAATTTTAGACTTTTTTAGGTATAATCCCAGTTCCAAATTAAAAGGAGTCATCGATGCCAAAAATGAAATCGGTAAAAGGTGCTGTAAAGCGCTTTAAAGTTAAGAAAAATGGAACTGTTAAACGTGGAACAGCGTTTAGAAGCCACATCTTAACAAAACAAGATGCTGGTACTCGTCGTAAGCAAAACACACCAAAAGTTGTTTGTAAAGCTGATGAGGCAAATGTTAAGGCTATGATTAATTAATTAAACATTAATTATCGTAAATCTCCAGTTATATAACTGGGCAAGACCACAAAATATGTGGCACCTTGATCGCACAAAGCGACTAGGTAAAGAAAAAGGAAAAATATGCCAAGAGTAAAAACAGGTGTTGTTCGTAGAAGAAGACACAAAAAGATATTAAAATTAGCAAAAGGTTTTTATAGCGGTCGCCGTAAACACTTTAGAAAAGCTAAAGAGCAGTTAGAGCGTTCATGGGTATATGCTCATCGTGATCGCAAACAAAAGAAAAGAGACTTCCGTAAACTGTGGATCATCCGTATCAACGCAGCTTGTCGTTTAAATGGTATGAACTACTCTACATTTATGAACGGTATTCACAAGTCTGGCATCGAGCTTGACCGTAAAATTTTAGCTGATATGGCGATGAATGATGCAGCAGCATTTAGTGCAGTTGTAGATGCGTCAAAAGCAGCACTTAGCAAATAATTTTGCTAAAAACACTTGAGCTTTTTGCTCAAGTAGTTTTAAACTTTGTGTAAATGAAACACAAAGCTCCTTCTCTTAATTATCCCAAATTTTTTTTGTTTATATTGTTTTGAATTGATTCACAGGCAATAAGTATCTTTTTTCTCTCAATATTCCATCTATATCCACTCATAGCTCCACTTTTTGCGATAACCCTATGACAAGGGATGAGATAACCGATGTGATTTTTACCAATAGCAGATGCGATAGCTCTAGTGGCTTTTGGTTTTTCAAGAAAGTTTGCTATGTCTTGATATGTTGCGACTACGCCATTTGGAAGGTTCAAAAGCGCCCTCCAGACATTTACTTGAAGATTTGTTCCCTTTACAAAAAGAGAGTATTTTTTGTTTTTTATAAAGATATTTTCTAGATACTCTTTTGCCACTTTTTCATCAAGATTAAGATTTGCATTTTCCCAAAGTTCATTAAATCTCTGAAAAATCTCATCTCTATTTTCATCAATAAAACCTAAGTAGCAAACTCCTTTATCTGTAAAACCAATAAGCGCTTCACCAAAAGGAGTCTCCCCGTAGCCATATGTAATAGAAACATCTTTTCCTTTTTCTCTCCACTCTTTAGGAGTTACTCCTATAAGATTTACAAAAAGTTCATGAAGTCTGCTGCTACTTGAGAGTCCGATATCCAAACTACTATCAAGTATGGATTTGGACTCTTTTATATGCTCTTTAGCGTAGTTTAGAGTAACGGAGTGCAAAAACTGTTTTGGAGTAACTCCCACATACTCTTTAAAAACTCGTATAAAATGAAACTTACTCATGCCGATGTTTTTGGCAACTTCATCTATGGATGGATGCTCTTTAAAATTTTCATCAATATACCTAATAGCTTTTTCTATCAGTTTGTAGTTATTGTGTAGAAGTTTAATCTCATCCATCTCGAACCTGCTAATAAGTTGATTGTTTATAGATTACAAAGTTTTGCGCTAGCTCTTCTAGTTCTTTGTTTATTTTTAGATGAAGTTCTGTGTCGTTTATCTTATCTAAAACATCGCAGATTTTATGTGCGATAAACTCAAACTCCTTCTCTTTCATACCTCTAGCAGTAAGAGCTGGGCTTCCGATGCGAATACCACTTGTAACAAATGGGCTTCTTGTGTCGTTTGGAACACTATTTTTATTTACTGTTATTCCAGCTCTCTCTAGGGCGCTATCGGCATCTTTACCAGAGAAATCTCTGTTTAAAAAAGAGACCAAGACTAAGTGATTGTCAGTTCCATCAGATACCAAGTCATATCCTCTCTCTTTTAAAACAACTTCAAGTACTTTTGCATTTGCTTTTATCTGCTTTGCATACTCTTTCCATGATGGATCTAGCACCTCTTTAAATGCAACAGCCTTTGCCGCAATTGTATTGATAAGTGGTCCACCTTGAGTTCCTGGAAAAATTGCAGAGTCTATTTTTTTAGCTAAATCTGCATCGTTTGTCATAATCACACCGCCTCTAGGACCTCTTAGAGTCTTATGAGTAGTCGTAGTTACAACGTCGGCATAAGGAAATGGGCTCATATGCTCATCAGCAGCAACAAGTCCAGCAACATGGGCGATGTCAGCAAAAAGAATAGCTCCTACAGCATCAGCAATCTCGCGAAACTTCTTAAAGTCTATCTCTCTAGCATAAGCACTAGCTCCGCAAACTATCATCTTTGGACGAACTGCTTTAGCAATATCTAAAATCTTTTCATAGTCCATTCTTCCATCATCTTCAACTCCATAAGTAAAGCTTGAGTAGTTTTGACCTGAAAAGCTCGGTTTACTACCATGTGTCAAGTGTCCACCATGGCTTAAGCCCATTCCTAAGAGCTTATCGCCAGCCTTTAGAAGTGCTGCATAAACAGCAGAGTTTGCTTGACTTCCTGAGTGTGGCTGCACATTTGCAAACTTGCACTTGAAAATCTCACAAACTCTGTCTATCGCTAATTGCTCAACAGCATCAGCGTACTCGCATCCACCGTAGTATCTCTTGTAAGGGTAACCCTCAGCATATTTATTTGTAAGGATTGAACCCATCGCTTGCATAACTGCAGGGCTTGTAAAGTTTTCACTTGCAATCATCTCAAGATGATTTGTCTGTCTCTTTAGTTCACCCTCTATAATAGAGAAGACCTCATTGTCCGCTTCGAGTAAATTTTTGTCTGATACAAAACTCATATTAGTAGCTCCACTCTTATTTTATTTTTAAAATGATAGCTCAAGCGAATATATTTAACAATCCAAAAATTGCTATATTTTGCTAAAAGCTTATTTGTAGTATCTTCCTACACATTTCATAATGTCAATTTTAATAACGGCAGTTCCCTTTATCATCTTTGGTGGTATCTCTTTTTCCATCAGATGCGGAGTAAATTTTTCTACTATTTTAGAGAGTGCTTTATGCTTTTCATCAAAATCTTCAACTATAAAAGCGTGACCTTGTATAATAATGCTATTAAACTCACTATTTACATCACATGGATCTTCAACGCCTTCATATAACAAAGAAAGCATCTCATCTACTTCAAAACAGACATTTTGATTGTATTTTATATTATCTATCTTCTCACCCTTTGGGAGTCCGTGCAGATATATTTTATTGTCAATATATACAAAGTGCATAGGCACAACATATGGAAAACCATCTTTAGAAAAAGTTCCCATTCTTCCAACTTCAGCACGATGTAAAAACTCTAGAATTTGCTCCTGAGTTAAAAGATGCGTTTTAGTTCTATGTCTCATAACTATCTCCTTATTTGTTGATAGTATAATGGAACGAATATGTTAATTGCAATCTGAAAATTGCTTATTTGCTTTTATATTATATATATTAGATTTTATGCAAAAAAAGTACAGAGTTGCCTTTTTCGTTGTAGTAGATGCCAAGCGATGAGCTTCTTGAGACAAACACGCCTCTTCCGTTGAAAGACTTTACATTTCTAAAGATTTTACTTAGTATCTGAGTATCAAAGCCAACGCCTTCATCTTCTATTTTTGTAATAATATAACTAGAAGTGTTATACTCGATTTTGCTGATAGTTACGGTTATCTTTTTTGTGCAACTCTTTTGTAGTTCCATAAGAGTGTCTAGATATCTGTCTTGTTCTATAAGTATATGTTTCTCTTTTGTGTTTATGGAGAGATTACCATGCTCATAGGCGTTCATAAAAAGTTCACTAAAAACTATGCCTGCTCTATATATAAGCTTTGTATCATCAGTCAAACTCTCCCATACTTCTGTATAGTATTCATTTGCTTCATCCATAGCATCTAGAGTTGTATCAAAACTTCTTTTAGAAATAACTGCATCTTTTAGATCTAGTCTATTTATAAAAATAAAAGTTATATCATCTTCTGGTTTTTCTATCTTATGAAGAAGTCTCTCTTTCATTCCCTCTTTTGTAAAGGAGTTATAAAAATCATCCTCTATAAACTCCATATATAGCTTGTCATTAAATCTTGTAGAGTTTTCAATCATACCATCACTATAAAATAAGAACTTAAAAATATCAGATATATCATAGCTTGAAGTTTTAAAATCCTTCATATATTTACTCATAGGTGGGTTGTTTGATTTTACTCTTATTATCTCTTTTTGTTTGTTTTGAAGAAGCATTGCAGGCATAGCAAAGTTTGCATATTGAAGTTGTAAGGTAGCGCTATCTAGGAGGATAAAGTCAGCTGAGAGTGCTTCTTCTTCAAGAAGTATAGCCTTTATATAGTCCAAAGATTCATATATAAGTCTATCAAGCTCAAAGTTGCCAATACCAAGCATCTTATCTATAGTATGATTTACAAAAGAGGTCATAAGCATTGAGCTAAGAGATGCTGAGAGACCATGCCCCATGCCATCTACTATAAAGTAAAAAGTTCTGTTTTTATCTATCTTTCTTGCACTATAAGCATCTCCACTTAGAGTGTCTAGCGGCTGATATGAAAAGTCTATTAAAATAGTCTCATCACCATCTATAGCCTGATAGTAAAAGTCATTTCTGAGTATGTTTAACTCTTTTGCAAAAGCCAATCCTTGTTGAAGAGACGAGTATTTTTCTCTTTCTTCTAGCTCTTGCATCTTGGGGCTGTCTTCTAAAAGATCGCCATTAATATCACTGAACTCACCTGACATAAATTTTTTTATACTCTAAACTTACTGAGTTCATTTTGTAGTCTTTTTGAGTCACTTGAGAGTATCTCAACGCTGCTTTGAACTTCAGTTCTATGTTTAATATTTTCATTAGAGAGCTGTATAATCTCATCCATATTTGATATAAGCTCTTTTGTTTTTGTCGCAATATAAGTACTTTGGTGCATAACATCTGTTGACTTTTTAGATGTGATGGAAAGGTTTTGTTTTGTCTCTTGAGAGTCGCTTATAAGCTCTTGTGCTGAGCTTGAGATATGTTGCATATTTTGCGATGTTTTATTTGTCTCTTCTGAGATCTCTACAACATTTTGAGTGATTAAGTTTACATTTGCACTTATCTCACTTAGCGATTTTTGAGTTCTCTCAGCAAGCTTACGGACTTCATCAGCAACTACGGCAAAACCACGTCCATGCTCGCCTGCACGCGCTGCTTCTATCGCAGCGTTAAGAGCAAGTAGGTTTGTTTGGTCTGCTATGTCTGAGATGATTGCAAGTACATCTTTGATGTTTTTAGCCTGTTCTGTTAGAGATGATACTTTTTGGACTAAGTCCTCTTGTTGATGACTTCCCTCATCTATGGACTCTACCACATAGTCTAGCTTTGAGATGAAGTTATCAAGAACACTAAAAGTTTTGTTTAAGTCCTCTGTAACAGTGATAGAAGCTTCTTCTACCGCATCAAGTCTTTCTCCTACTTCTGAGACAAGAATATTTATGCTTGTAATCTTACCATCAGCTACTTCGCCATTTTTGGTTAAATCCACAACAACATTGTTAAGCTTTTGACTCTGATTTATTGTAGCAAGAGATACAGATTTAGCCTCGTTAACACTAGCTTTAAAAGCTATTATCATAACATTTATAGCTCTTGAGATTTGTGATATCTCATCACTCCCATCAACTATAATATCACAAGTCAAATCAAGGTTATCAGAGACGCAACGAATCTTCTCTAACGAACTTTTTACGCTTGTGTTTATACCCCTTGAGATTAGTAGAATGATGAAAAATATGATGATTGCAAAAGCACCATAACTAGCAAGTGTCGTAAACACAACTCTTTTTGAAGCAGACTCAACATCGGCTAGAAGGCTGGTGTTTTGCTTAGCAAGCTCATCATCAACCTCTTTTAAAAGGTCTATTTTTTTGGTGATTGTTTCAAACCACTTAACGCTATCAATCCCAAAACCGCCCTCAAATGCTTTTAATTTTGCGATTTTACGCATCTCATTTACTTCATTAACTATGTTTGATTTCATCTTAGTTTCATAAAAAACTTTTGAAGAGTCTGTTGCCATTGCTAAAAAAGAGTCTAGGTAGGCATCTTGCTCTGCTACTAGAGTCATCCACTTCGCAAACATCTCATCGCCAAACTTGTCTGCTGCAAATGTAGCACTTAAAACTGCTCTCTCTATCCCAGCTCTCTCTTTTGATTTTAGAAAGTTTGTGTAGGCATCTAGAGACTTCACAAGTTCTTGAGTGCTAGCTAGCTTTGCACTAAGTGCTACGATATTTAAAATTTTGTTATTCATGTTTGTGTAGTAAGAAACCACATCTTTGGTACTTATCTCAAGAGCTTCCACTTTTGAGCGAATCTGCTCAATATTACGCATATCTTCATTGAAACTTGCTATCTCTTCTTGAAGAGATTTTGGAAATGAAGCAAAATCAAGGGTAGATGCATAGTCACTAAGCTCTTTATTTCTTTGAGAAGTTGAGTTTTTTTGCTTTGGTAAAATATCTTTAAATTGTGTACCTTTAGAACCAATATATCCAGCACTAGCACCTCTCTCTTTTTGTGTTTCATGTATAAGTAGAGAGAGTTTTTGTGAGAGAACATTTAGCTCTTTTGCTTGTTTTAGTGCATCTCTTTCTTGTAGAGCTTTTACCCCAGATATAGCTATGATAATAAGGGCAAAAGAGATAACTATAGTAGCAATTAAATTTAGTTTAAATTTTATGCTCATACTAAGCCTTTCTCGCCTTAAAAGTAGATGTTAAGCTAAGGTCATCTATAAGGTCCATTAACTGCTGATTTCCTACACGCATATCTATATTTATTTTATCTTTTAAGATAATTTTATTAAAGTAGCCAATGACCGAAGATGTGATAGAGAGCGAATCTACTATGTGTATAGACACACTTTTATGAGTAGCAATAACGCCATCGATTAAACTTTTGATTTTAGAAAAATCACTTATGCTCTTTATATTTCCTGTAATCTCGATTGTATTTGCTGATGATGTTATTTCCATCTTTAGGTTCCTTATTTTTTGGTTGTATAGTTTATTATGATAAGCATTAATCTATCATGAATTTTTGATGCCAAACATCCACTCTTTCATCTTCTTCTCATATCCTACATCCTTTAAATCTACAAAGTGTAAAGGCTTTGATAAATAGGCTTGTTTTACATATCCGCCAAAATCATGAGGATATAAATAACCGATATTTCTTTGGGTAATATTTTGGGGGATTTCAAGCATTACGCCATCATGTATAGCTTGTTCAGCTTTGTTTATAGCTAGATAAGCGGAGTTTGATTTTGGAGATGCACAGAGGTAGATGACGGCTTGAGCTAAGATTATTTTAGCCTCAGGATAACCGATTTGTGAGACACTTGTAAGTGTTGAAGTTGTAAGTGTTAGTGCTTGTGGATTTGCATTTCCCACATCTTCACTAGCGAGTATTACAAGTCTTCTTGCTATAAAAGCCGCGCTCTCTCCACCATCTATAAGACGAGCCAAATAGTAGATGCCCGCATCTGCATCTGAGCCTCTTATAGACTTTATCATAGCACTTGCTAAGTCATAATGAACACCAGCTTCACTACTTCCAGTGCTTAGAGCATTTGGTCTGAGTGACTTTAGAAGCTCTAGCGTTATATGAGTTTTGATGTTCGATGCAAACTCTAAGAGCTTTAGCATCGAGCGGGCATCTCCTCCGCTACTTGCAACTAGATACTCACTTGCATCTTCATCAATCGTTAGGTTTGCGTGTTTTAGAGCTTTTTCTAAGAGTTTTAAGAGTGAAGAGTTTTCTATATATTTTAATTCAAAAAGCATAGAACGAGAGCGAATAGCAGAGGTTAGAGAAAAAAATGGATTTTCTGTAGATGCACCTATGATTAAAACTGAGTTGTTCTCCATCACAGGCAAGAGTACTTCTTGTTGATTTTTTGACAAACGATGTACTTCATCTATAAAGATAAGTGGCTTTTGAAGAGTGTTTTTGTATTGATCAAAAATCTTTCTTAACTGCTCTACTTTTAGTGAAGTAGCATTAAACTCATAAAATGGTAACTCCATTTTTTTAGAGATTATCCTAGCAATAGAAGTCTTTCCACATCCCGCAGGGCCATAGAAAAAACTATGTCCTAAAGCTAGTTTTTCGCACAAAATCCTAAGTGGAGCACTCTTGCCACTTAGATGCTCTTGTCCAACTAACTCATCAAATGAGCTAGGTCTTAGAAGATGCGTAAAGTCCACTTTATTTCGCTTTTTCTCTATCTTTTTTCTTTACTTCTTTCATAAAAGTAAAGAGTGCTGAGTATTCGCTTCTTGTGAGAAATCTCACTTTACCAGTTGGCAAGTTATTTAGCTCTATCTCTGCAAAACTTACTCTCTTTAAGTCCGCCACTTCTGCGCCAAAGTGAGCGAAAAATCTTCTTATCTCCCTGTTTTGACCCTCAGCGATGGCAATTTTTAGGATTGAGTAGTTTTGCTCACTCTTATGAATCTTATATCCTATAAAAGGTGAAAAAGTCATGCTAGTTACTTTAGAGTGAGAGTGTCCGCCAGCTGTAGCATCTGTTAACTCCAGTCCCTTCATCATCGCATCTTCCATCTCTTTTGTGATGTGACCTTTGATTTTTACTTTATAGACTCTCTCAAGGTTAGAGTTCATAAGTGCAGATGCAATCTTTGAAGCATCTGTTAGAAGCAAAAGTCCCTCAGTTGCATAGTCCAATCTTCCGATTGGAACAAAGTGTTTGTACTGTTTCTCTAACGAGTCATAGATAGTCTTTCGCCCTCGTGGGTCGCTCTTAGTTACAAGTTCGCCTTTTGGTTTGTTATAGACTATAACTGTGTATTTGTCTCTTACAGTAATCTGTTTTCCACTTACATAGACGATATCTTCGCCCTCTACAACTTGTGTAGCTGGGTTATCAACTATCTCTCCGTTTATTCTTACATAACCATCTGTTATTGCCTTGTCTGCCTCACGGCGAGAGTAGCTTGAGTGGTGTGCAATATATTTATTTAGTCTCATCTTTACGAGATTCCTTTTTCTATAAGCGTGTGAATGTGTAGTACGCCTTTTATGTTTTTATTTTTGTTTGTTACTACTAAGAGTTGTATCTTCATCTCTTCGATCAGCACAAGAGCTTCACTTGCTAATATCTCTTCATCATCAAGAGTTTTTGGATTCTTTGTTGCGTACTTAAAGATGTTGTCTTCAAGTGAAAATTTCTCATCTAAAAGAGCACGACGAATATCGCCATCACTCACAAGTGCTATGAGTTTGTCATCTTCATCTACAATCAAAACAGTTCCAAGCCTTCCCTCTGAGATCTTAACTATGGCATCTTTTACTTTTGTATCTTTTGTGATGATAGGGAGGTTCTCTTTTTTCATAAGGTCTTTAACTTTTATGAAGAGTTTTTTCCCCAAAGCTCCACCTGGATGAAAAGATGCAAAGTCACTCTTTTTAAAGCCTCTTGCTCTCATCAAGCAAACTGCAAGCGCATCGCCTAAAGCTAGAGTCAGAGTTGTAGAACTCGTAGGTGCGCTATCAAGCGGACAAGCCTCTTTTTTTACAACTACATCTATGACAGCATCACTATACTTTGCAAGCGTTGAGCTTCTATCTCTTGTCATCCCAATAAGTGGCGTATCAAACCTCTTAACATGAGGAAGAATTGAGCTTAGCTCTTCACTCTCTCCGCTATAGCTGATGGCTAAAACAACATCATCTTTGCTTATCACTCCCAAATCGCCATGAAGTGCTTCTGTAGGGTGTAAGAAAAAACTAGGAGTCCCAGTAGATGCCAGCGTCGCAGCAATTTTAGCGCCTATGAGTCCACTCTTTCCTACGCCTGTGACAATGAGCTTTCCCTTGCATGCAAGGATGGTCTCAACGGCTATGACGAAGTCATCTGTGATGTTCTGCGCAGCATCTAGCAGTGTTTGCGCTTCTATGTTTAAAGTCTCTTGTGCAATCTCTTTATAATTCATAGTGCGATTATATCGTTTTTAGCTTCATATGTGTATAATTCTTGCATGAAAAAAATAGTAATTTTGTTTAGCGGCGATGGTTTTAACGCCCAAAATATTGTAAAAAAAATGCACAACAAAAAGTGTGAAGTAGTTTGTGGCATCTCAAATAAAAGAGATGCAAAAGGGCATATAAAACTCCAAGAATTAGGCGTTAAAACAGAAGTTTTAGAGCATGTTGGATATGACTCAAGAGAGAGTTTTGATGAAGAACTTGTAAAGCTTATAAAAAATTATGAGCCTGATTTGGTAGTTCTTAGCGGGTTTATGAGAATCCTAACAGAAGTCTTTACTTCAAATATAAAAGCGATAAATCTTCATCCCTCACTTCTTCCAAAATACAAAGGCGCAAAGGCAATAGAGCAGAGTTATTTGAGTCAAGATGCCGAGTGCGGAGTGAGTGTGCATCATGTAAATGGTGAACTTGACGCTGGAGAGATTATTTTACAAAAGAGCTTTTTGAGATGCGAAGATGAGACTATGGAGAGTTTTACCAAAAAGATAAAAGAACTGGAATTTTCCATCATGCCAGAGGCGATAGAGAAGGTTTTAGATGCAAAGAGTTTTTGATGAGGTAGCATCTCTTGATGAGAGATGCTATGAGGAGTTTGGGCTTAGCGAAGATTTACTTATGGAACACGCTGCAGATGGAATGGCGGACTATATAAGAGAGAACTTTAAAAGAGATGCAAAGGTCATTATAGTCTGTGGAAGCGGTAACAATGGCGCAGATGGCATCGCACTTGCAAGACTTCTACACGGTGATTATGAGGCTTGCATCTACCATGCAAAAGAGCCAAAATCACAAATGGCACAACTGCAAAAAAAACGATGTGACGCTATCGGTGTTAAGGTTATAGACTCACTTGAGAGATGCGAGGTTTTAGTAGAGGCCATAGTTGGAACTGGCTTTAGCGGAGAGTTTAGTGATGAGCTAAAGAGACTAATCTCCCAGATGAATGAAAACCGTGCTTTTAAAATAGCCTGTGATGTTCCATCTATCGGCTTTTATGCTGATATGACTCTTACTATGGGAGCTTTGAAAAAATCTATGTTTTTAGATTCACAAAAAGAGTTTGTAGGAGAGATAAAAGTTTTAGATTTGGGAGTCTCAAGAGAGATTTATGAGAGAGACTCATCGTGGCATCTGCTTGATTTTGAAGATATGATTCTACCAAAGAGAGAGAAAAAAAATACTCACAAGGGTAGTTTTGGACATCTCGTCTTAGCTTCTGGGCAGAAGAGTGGGGCGAGCATCTTGAGTGCAAAAGCAGCTCTTAGATTTGGGGCTGGTTTAGTCACTCTGATGGGTTATGAAACCACACAAATCCCACACACCATCATGTACTCACACGCCATGCCATACAACGCAACTGCGCTAGCTTTGGGGATGGGTTTGGGGGCTGAGTTTAGTGATATAGAGCTTGGCGAATTTTTAGATAACTTCCTTCCTCTTATAGCAGATGCAGATGTTTTTCATATGGAGATTATAAGAGAGATACTAAAAAGAGATAAAATTGTTTTAACTCCACACGCTAAAGAGTTTGTAGCACTTTTAAAGAGAGTTGGCTTAGCAGATATAAGTGTAGCCAAGCTTCAAAGTGAGCGTTTTTTTTATGTTGAACTTTTTTGTAAAGAGTATCCTCATGCAACGCTTATATTAAAAGGTGCGAATGTTATCATCGCTAAAGATGAGGAGTTTTTTATAAATCCACACGGAACATCAGCACTTGCAAAAGGTGGAAGTGGAGATGTTTTAAGCGGACTCATCGGAGCACTTTTAGCTCAAGGATACACACCACTTGAAGCTGCAAAGAGCGCATCTTTGGCTCACACAAAGTTAGCACAAAGTTACAAAGGCGCTGATTTTTCTCTAACCGCGGATGATTTGATAGATGCAATAGGTAAGCTGTAAGAAAGCCTATGTTATAAATTTAAAACTCTCTAGTTCCAACGCTCTGCGTCGGAACTCATATATATCTGAGTTGCAGTTATATATATAGACTCCCACGCGGAGCATGGGAGCCAGTTAGCTATAAGAAAGTCTATGTTATCTCTAGTTCCAACGCTCTGCGTCGGAACTCATATATATCTGAGTTACAGTTATATATATAGACTCCCACGCGGAGCATGGGAGCCAGTTAGCTATAAGAAAGTCTATGTTATAAATTTGGACATAAATAAAGTAACAAGGTTTTGAGGGAGATAGTATAAGAGGCACAAGTGCCGAGAGCTTCTCTAGTTCCAACGCTCTGCGTCGGAACTCATATATATCTGAGTTACAGTTATATATATAGACTCCCACGCGGAGCATGGGAGCCAGTTAAAATTTAATAGAGGGTATTGGTAAACTGTAAGAAACTCTATGTTATAAAGTTGAGAATAAAATTAAGGAAATAATAATTATGGATAATATTTTAAAGATTGGAAAGTATGAGTTAGGTTCTCGCCTTATTGTGGGAAGTGGAAAGTATAAGGATTTTGAGACTACAAAGCTAGCGACTCTTGCATCTGGGAGTGAACTTATTACCGTAGCAGTTCGTCGCCTAAATATTACAGATCCAGACAAAGAGAACTTACGAGATACATTTGCTGGTACTAATGTAAAGTTTCTGCCAAACTCTGCTGGATGCGTAACTGCCGAGGAAGCTATCACAACTTTTAGACTCACTCGTGAGGCTACTGGGATCGACCTTATAAAACTAGAAGTTATTGGTGATACACAAAAAACTTTATATCCAGATGTTTTAGAGACTATAAAAGCATGTAAAGTCTTAGCAGATGATGGTTTTACTATTATGGCCTACACTTCTGATGACCCGATCATGGCTAAGAGACTCGAAGATGCAGGTGCTCACGCTATTATGCCTCTTGCTGCGCCTATTGGTTCTGGACTTGGGATACAAAACCCTTACAATATCGTCTTTATACGTGAAGCTGTAAGTGTACCAGTGATAGTAGATGCGGGGATTGGTTGTGCTTCAGATGCAGTCTATGCGATGGAGCTAGGAGCTCATGGAGTCTTAACTAACTCTGCCATTGCCTGCGCTCAAAACCCAATGCTTATGGCAGAAGCTATGAAGCACGCCATTGTCGCTGGTAGAATGAGTTATCTCTCTGGAAGAATCCCAAAAAGACCATACGCCACAGCATCTAGCCCAATAGATGGGATGATACAGTTTTAATGTTTTACTAAAGGAAGAAACTCCTTTAGTAAGAGAGCTTACTTAACAATAACTCTATTTCTGCCTCTCTCTTTAGCTTCATAGAGTGCTTTATCCACCCTTTTTATAAAACTCTCTTCACTCTCACCATGTATATACTCTGTAATACCAAGAGATATAGTAACCTTGCCAACAGTCTCAAAAAGGTGCTCCTCAACTCTAGCTCTTAGTTTTTCTCCAAGCATAGCAGCGTTAGTTATAGTGGTTGACTGAAGCGTAATCATAAACTCTTCACCACCCCATCTAGCAGCTATATCCCCTGTGCGAATAGAAGAAGTTATGATATTTGCTAGTTCTACAAGTACTCTATCTCCAACGCCATGGCCATAGGTGTCATTTACACCTTTAAAGTGATCTATATCTAAAAATATCACACAAAGAGAGGAGGAAATTGTGCATGAAAGCGCTATCTCTTTTTCTAAAACATCATTTAGTTTATTTCTATTAAAAAGACCTGTTAGAGCATCTGTAGATGCCATATATTCAAGCTCTTTTATTTTGACATACTCATTGGTGATTTCATCAAATGTTATTAGATAGAGCGCCTTATCATCAGCTTTTATCCCTTTTGCGAAAGGTCTAAAATATCTATATTTATCATCTTTTTTTATACAAACTTTTAGTGTTTTACTATCTTGCTCTTGAATGAGATATTCTATCCAGTATATTCCATTATTATACGTTTGAATAAAGTTGCTATTATTTTGCACTTTTTCAAATATATCAGACATATATTCATAACTCTCTTTAAACTCTTCTATAGAGGCATAACCTGTAAAGTCAAGTACTGTTTTGTTGGCATAGATAACTTCCTCGCCATCTGCAAGAACCATAAAACTAGGATCTGCATCAATAATTTCTTGTAAAAGTTGCTTCGTAGATTCTATCTCTTTTGTTCGATGTTTTACTTCGTCTTGAAACTTTTGACTATATCTTAGTTGTTTAAAAATTAGCAAAACGATACTAAAGAGAAAGATGACTACAAATATCTTCAATAAAGTTACTCTATTTTTCATAGAAGAAGTAACAGCAAGGTACTCAGTAGAGTCTAAACTAACACTTATTCCGCCTCTAACATCACCGAGCTTATAGCCCTGATGTTTATGGCAAGGAAGGCAGTAGTTAGTTGTAACTAGTGCGCCCATATAGTTAAACTCTGAGCTCTTGCCAACTTCGTAATACTCTTTTTCATCTGTTTCTTCGAAATAATGGAGCGCTCTCTTCAAATGGAGTGGCTTTGTTGTCTGGATTTATGAGCTTAAGGCTTGTTATACGAAAACGAAAACCATCTATGTTAGAGATTTCAGAGAGCTGCCTAGACATCCATGCAGGATTTATTTTTATAAGTGTGAGATTTTCATCAACCTTTAAAATATTGTCTCTAAGAAATGGGTTTGGTTTTTGACCCTCTTTTGGTATGGCATAGACCCCACCATAACTAGCATTCCATACTCTAGTGTTTACTTGGTCTTTAAAATGCGTTTGGGCTTGTTTTATAAGGATCTGTTTTTGAAGTTCTATATTTTTTTCATTAAAAACATCTATAAAATAAAAAGAAGTCAAAAGAGATATTATAAAAAAAGCGCCCAGTGCTATATATTTGTTAAATTTTGTCATGTATCAATTATAACAAATAGATAAGATAGTTCTTCTTAAACTTCTATCTTTGTAGATAGATGGGTCATTAAGAGAAGTTGTCCCATTCCTTCGAAAAATCTATCTACTCCCATATCCTTTGCATCTACTGACCTTTTAAGAGCGTCATAAAAAACAAGCCTAGACTCCTCAGATGCACTCATAAAAGTCTCTATAATATAAGCAAATGAGAGGGTGTGAATCTTTTTATTTACCTCAAAGTCTATAGTAGAATTCTCAGCTATTCCCTCATCTATAAGGATTTGTTTGCATTTTTGTTCAAGGTCGTTTTTCATTAAATAATCTCCAGTAAAGAAAGTAAAAGCAGTATCATAGCAACAGGTGTTATATAACGAAGTGAAAAGTACCAGATGCTAAAGGCAAGAGCGCCAAATTGATGCTTTACAACAGACTCCACCCTTTTTTTCTCAACTGCAAAGCCGACAAAAAGGGCCATGATAAGCCCAGCTAATGGTAGCATAACAGATGCTGTAAAAAAGTCTATCCAGTCAAATAAGTTTTTACTTCCAAAGCTAAGTAGCTCTTTGTAAGCATCTGTATTTGATAAAAGGGCGGCTATGCCAAGTGAGTAAAAAAACAGTCCCATATATATAGAAGCTTTTAACCTACTCCACTTAAACCTATTTATGAAGTACTCTATCATAGGTTCTACTAAAGAGACAGCAGATGTTAAACCTGCAAAAGCAAGTGCTATAAAAAACAAAACTGCAAAAAAATTACCGATGATGCCCATCTCATAAAAAACAGTAGGCAAAGAGATGAAGACTAAACCAGGGCCTTTGGTAGGGCTTGAACCATACTCATATAAAAATGTAAAGAGCATCAGACCTGCAACTATGGCTATAAGAGTGTCTAAAAATGTTATCCAAAGGGCGTTTTGAACAAGGTTTGAGTTTTTTGGCATAGATGCAGAGTAGGTTAGGATGGCTCCCATACCAAGAGAGAGGGTAAAAAAGGCATGACCTATGGCTGTGATAAATACGCCAGAGTTTATTTTCTCCCATTTTGGAGCGAACATAAACTCTAAAGATTGCGAGAAAGCATCAAGGGTGAGGGCATAAGCAAACATTCCAAGAAGGATAATAACAAGTGTTGGCATCAGTATAAAATTTAGCCTTTGAATACCACCTTTGATCCCTTTTGTTAAAATGAAAGTGATTAGTAAAAATGTTAAGGTATGATAAAAAAGTTGAGTTGAAATATCTGAGTGAAGCATAGTGGTAAAGGTAGCTTCTGCCTCTTGCACGGATGAGGGGAGGGAGGTTGTAGAGGTCACGATATAATTAAATATCCAGCCAATAACTACTGAGTAAAAGGACATAATAAAAAGCCCTGTTATACTTTGAAAACCAGCAAACTTCCAGATGTTTTTATGCTTTGGTGCCAGAGACTCAAAACAGCTTATCCCATCCTTTCTTCCCTTATAACCTATAATCATCTCAGCTATAAGTATAGAAAACCCAATGAGTAAAACAGTTACTAAGTATATAAGAACAAATGCTCCACCACCATTTTCACCTGCAATATATGGAAACTTCCAAATATTTCCAAGTCCAACAGCACTTCCAACAGCTGCTAAAATAAACCCTAACCTACTAAATCTTGCTATTTTCATATGTACAAAACCCTTTAAAAGCAGACAATTATACTTAAAAAACTAAGTATATAAAAGAAATGATGAAAAAGTATTGACATTTTAAAAGTTATTGACTATAATTTCGCCTCATTAATCAGCTACTGGCTTGGTTAGTGTACAAGTGTCGGGGTGTAGCTCAGTATGGTTAGAGTACCTGGTTTGGGACCAGGGGGCCGAAGGTTCGAGTCCTTTCACCCCGACCACTTTTATGTCTATTAAAATTATGGTGAGATTAGCTCAGTTGGTTAGAGCACTGGTTTGTGGTGCCGGGGGTCGCGGGTTCGAATCCCGTATCTCACCCCACCATTTTAAAATATAAAAACTTTTTAAATAAACAAAATATATAGTTGCGTCCGTGGCTCAACTGGATAGAGTTTCGGATTTCGGCTCCGAGGGTTATAGGTTCGAATCCTATCGGGCGTACCATCCATTTAAACGATAAATGAACAAAGTCCATTTATCTACGCTAGCCGCTTGGGCACTGAAGCTTTGGTTAAAAAAAACCAAGAATTATTTGCAAATGAAACAAAGTCTGTTTTGTTATGGTTGTCACTTAAACTCAGAAGCTTTTGTTTTTAAGAAAAATCAAGAAATCGAATAGCAAATATTATACTCTGCTAGCCACTGAGGCACTAAAGCTTTTACTTTTAAAGTAAAGAAATTAAAAAATCAGAAAATATGCCTCCTTAGCTCAGCTGGATAGAGCAACGCCCTTCTAAGGCGTAGGCCACACGTTCGAATCGTGTAGGGGGTACCATTTATTTATGTTATGAATTCTGCTTTATTTATGCGGATGTGGTGAAATTGGTATACACGCCAGACTTAGGATCTGGTGCCGCAAGGTGTGGAGGTTCAAGTCCTCTCATCCGCACCATTCATAAAGTAGAATTCATAACATTAATAACTCTCTTAATAATCACATGCGGATGTGGTGAAATTGGCATACACGCCAGACTTAGGATCTGGTGCCGCAAGGCGTGGAGGTTCAAGTCCTCTCATCCGCACCATCTACTTTTAAATCCCTAAAATACGATACTTCAAAGAAAATTTAAAATTCCCTATTCTAAAAATAGACACAACTTCCACCTAAACTAATTAGCCAATCTTTTACTCATTTCGCCAATTCAAGTAGTAAGTGCAACACTTGATTAAACTGATGCATAACTAAAAAATACTTCGTACGGAGTTTTATAGTTTAGTATTTTTCTATGTATATAGCTAAGTTTGAAGCTAAAGCGAAGCTTTTAGCAAAAAATAGTATGATGAAAACTTATAAAAAAGGAGCTAGAATGCATAAAATGATAGATGGCATAAGTGTATATACTTTTGGTGAAGTTAGCAATCAGGCCATAGTTTTTATACATGGTTTTCCATTTGACCACACTCTTTGGGATGGTGTGATTAGTGAGCTTAAAGATGAGTACTACTGCATCTCCTATGATATAAGAGGTTTTGGTAAGTCTGAAGCAAAGACTGCTCAGTTTACTATGGAGAGTTATACTCAAGATTTAGAAAGTGTCATTTTAGGGCTTGAGTTGGATAATCCCATACTTTGTGGGTTTTCTATGGGTGGCTATGTAGCACTTAGAGCAAATGAGAGAAAAAACTATAAGGCTTTAATACTTGCAAACACTGCAACAAACAGTGATAGTGATGAAGCAAAACTAAAGAGAGCTGCTGGAATCTCAAAGATAGATGCTAAGGGAGTAGAGCCATTTGTAGATGATTTTTTCTCAGTAGCTTTTAGTAAAAATTTTGCTAACAAAGAGCCTTTGAAGATCGAAAAACTCAAAAGGAACATCATGAGCATTAACCCTCTAGGTATAAAAGCTGCATTATTAGCGATGATTAGTAGAACAGATACTACGCAAAGTTTGCAAAAGATAGATGTACCTGTGTTACTCATAACTGCCCAAAATGATAAAGTAATACCTAAAGAGACGATGGAAGAGATGACGAGTAAGATAAAAAACTCAACACTTGTGAGTTTAAATGAAAGTGGACATATGAGTATGATAGAGGATCCAGTTGGATTTAGAGATGCTGTGAAGAAATTTTTAAAGAGTTTGTGATGTTTTTGTAAGATTTAATACAAGCTCTGTAGGGTTAAAATCTACAGAAGTTTGTTTTAGTTTTTAGCAAGATGGAACATTACCACTATCGTTTGCGTATTCATAAAAGAAGTCATAATAGTGCTCTAAAAACTTGTCGTCTAAAGAACCACTTGAGGCTTTTGGACAAATCCTTTTTAACTCATCTGCTAGCTTGCCCTCTTTTTTGATAGACTCCCACTCATACTGAGAGTGCTGAGAAGCCATTTTGGCACCAGTCATGCCGCAAGAACTTTTTAATTTTTTAAGGTAGAGTTTTTGACCTTTAGCAACATCCGCAGATGCAACTGTTGAGCCTACTGCTAAAAGCATAGCGCTTACTAAGATTGATTTTAATAACTTATTCATAATTTCTCCTTTTTGTTTGTTTTGTTATTTTTGTGCTTGGATGTATTTTGCTAACGCTTCAATTTGAGCGTCATCTAAGGCTTTAACTTGACCTTTCATAAGACCTTTCATAGCACCACCATAAGTTCCATCTTTGTATCCGTTTAAGGCTTCAATGCAAAAAACGGAGCAAATCGGACACCTATGACACTTCAGTTCGGACACCCATGACGGTATCATTCGGACAGTGATGACGGAAATGATTCGGACACTTTGGTCTAAAAACCGTCAAGAAAGAAAA